>JAZBOS010000077.1 GCA_036351255.1 Bacteroides sp. | reverse complement strand
TTTTAGGTTCTGTAGTTTTCATTGATCCGATTTTTACTTGCATAAAATGCCGGGCCTGATGGTTTCAGGATAATTCCTGTAACGATTCCCTGCCACAGGCCCAGACTATAAACTACCGGACCGAAACAGCCGATAAAGGCCGTGCCGGAAGGGTCAGCATCCCAAACGGGACCTGAACCCTATCTCAAATATACTAAATTTTAGCGGAAAACAATTTGGTTACTTCAGATTTAACAGTAGCGAAAGGACGAGTATTTGTTAATGCTCTTTCCTTGATGTTCCTTACTCTGCTTTCAGTCATTTATTTCAGATTTGATTGAAAGGGTCTGGGGAAATCCAAAGCGGGCAGGGTTTGGTGCTCCACCTGAAAAAAATGCGGGTCCCCGATTATTCATCAGAGACCCGAAATCAATTGAAAGACTATTTAAAATTCCTTTTTAAGGCAGTTCTTAGGGCTTACCTCAGGATTACCTTCTCACGGAAAACCCCTTCGTGACTAAAGACCTCCACGAGGTATAAGCCTGCTGGCAAGCCTTCAGTGCTGATCCGCACTGTTTGCCCGGGCTGGGCATCAAGCGCCTGGTCAATCATCTGCCGGCCTGTCAGGTCATAAAGGCGCAGTTGTGCTTTTCCGGAGGCCTGGCCCATCTGCAGCATCAGGTAACCGCTCTGGCTGGGATTGGGAAAAATGCGGAAACCTGGGGTATCCTGATCATCCACAGAAACACTGTAACCCTGGCGCAGGGTAATGATCTCCGAGAAACCACTTCCGCTTATAGAAATACTGGTTTGACGTGGCGTACCCGAGGGATTGGAATCATAATAGAGGTAAATGTTGCGGCTGTAGGAGCCCACGCCAGGGTAAGGATCAACCCAACCCTGGGATGCATTGACACTCCACTGGCTAAGGTTCGACCGAATGGCCACCTTCTGATTGCCGGAATTGTTGCCCACGTCATAGGTGGTCTCCCCGTCAACCATCAGGTAAGACGGTACGTTGACGCTGGCCACGTTGGTAGGAGCCGACACCAGGTCGCCCTCATAAAAGGCCCTCACGTAATAGGTCACTGTGCCGGCTGGGGCTGTCTCATCCAGGTAGGAAAAGATTTCCGGATCAACAACGGTGTCGTGAATCAACCCCTTGCGATACACATGAAACCCAAGCAGTATGGGGTCTCCCTCCCCGGCAGGCGGATCGGGAAGTTCCCAGTTAAGTTCTACGGCATTATCCTCATTTACCAGCGCGATCAGGTTGTTGGGCGGAAACACATCATCGAAGGCAGGCATCAGATCGAAGGAAATGGTTTCCCCGGCTGATGAAATATTAGAAATGTAAATGTCTGCAGGCAGATTGCCTGAGAGAAAAGAAGAGGGGTTGGTATCATCCGAAAATTCTGTCCGTCCGCTTTCCTCGCTGAAATAGGCCTGGAAAATATTGCCGTTGGAGGTGACGCTACCATCGAGACGATAAAGGTAAATTTCATCGGGGGGTCCGCTGGCATTTCCGTTGCCGGCCTCGGGATTGATACGATAAACCAGCAGCCCTTCGCCCGGGATATTGGTTTCGTAATGCCCGCTTCGCTTACGGTACTCCACGATAAAGAATTCGTTATCGGAGTTGATGCTGTTGATACGATAGGCATTGTTTTCCTGCACCAGCAGGGGGTTGAGTGTATAGGTGCCGGGGTCGCTGATGGTGGGAATGTCGCTGATCCATTGCTGTCCGGCATATTTCCATTTCATATAAGCACCCATATGGACAAACCCCGAATGCATCAGATCCCATGGTCCAACCGGGGTAAAGCCATTGTCGCTATAGTGGTAAAGATCGGGGGCGCCCAGGGCATGAAACATTTCGTGACACAAGACATTGACGCTGCTTTGGGTCTGGGGTTGAAAGGTATAATCATACACCCGCTTACCCCTGATGTTAACAACCTGAGACCAAAGCGACCAGCGGTGTGCCCACAGCAGGTCGTTCCATCCGTCCTGCTGGCCCTTAAGGATAAAGGAAACGTTATCTACACGGCCGTCACCATCGCCATCGAGGTTCAGGGTGGTAGGAATCTGTTCCGTCAGGTTCAGCACGGCCGCAACCAGCAATGAATGCTCGCGATAGGTGCGCCCGTTAGGGTTTGAGCCATTTGAGGTAGGAATGTCAGGGTCATAGCCAATGGTGTTGGTTTCGCTGGCAGGCTGATAATACGCACGGGGCTGGGTAGCCTGGTAGGACAGGTTGACCGTCATTTCCGATACGGGAAAATGGTGGCTTTCAATGTCGAGCTGACCATAGGAAACTTCCTGGAAGTAATGCCTGAGGGAGGGCCCTTCAGCCTGGTTGAAATAGTTGTCAAAGGTACTGCGCGGGGTGGTAAACTCTTCTTCATCAGAAAAACGGATATAAATGACCAGGTTCACCATACTGCCAGTGTGGGGCGCCTTGGCAGCCGGATCCACCTGGCTGTAGTAGTCCTCCACTTTCTTGCGGTAAGCATCCGGACTGATGAATAACCTTTTTTGCAAACCCAGGCTGCGCGGATCGTGCTGTCCTACCCTGAGGTCTGAGGCCACGATCTGGTCGTTTACCTTAATGGCATAGTAATAAAAGCCGTCTTTGCCAGAAATAACGGTATAGCCCTGATCATCGTGCAGATAGTTGAAGAACTCGTCGCCACTGGCCAGCAACTCAAGGACAGAGCCATCGGGCTGTACGACCCGCTGAGGAACATTCTCCTGATAGGCTGCAAAGAGCCGGAGAGGCAAAAGAAAAAACAGCAACAAAAGAAGGGCTGCCTGAAAATGCTTTTTACTCATTGTAAGGATGATTGATTTACTGATGTTTAACAAAAATAATGGGTAAATGGTTTAGCAGTGTTTTTTATGTCCTGGTAAATTAGCCGGCCAATTCACATTTATGGTTCCTTAAGAAAGGAAAACCAAGCTTTTGATTAATTTTGCAGCGAAGATAAGAATTTACAGCCTGTTATTCTCAAACAAAATGGAAATTAGAATCGTCAACACCTCTGATAATCCTTTACCGGCCTATGAAACGGCCTTCTCGGCGGGTATGGACCTGCGAGCCTGGCTGAAGGAACCCCTGGTGCTGAAGCCCCTTGCACGTGCCCTGGTGCCTACAGGTTTGTTTATCGAACTGCCGACCGGCCATGAGGCACAGGTGCGTCCACGTAGCGGACTGGCTGCCAAACACGGCATCACGGTGCTTAACACTCCCGGAACCATTGATGCCGATTACAGGGGCGAGATCAAGGTCATTATGGTCAACCTTTCCGGTGAAGATTACACCATCCATCCCGGTGACCGCATTGCCCAAATGATCATTGCGCGCCACGAAAGGGCTGAACTGGTAAGGGTGGAAAAACTCAATGAGACTCTTAGGGGGAGTGGCGGATTCGGGCACACGGGCACCAAATAAATAGTCCCTGACTGCAATCAATGTGGGTGTTCGGCGTTTTATTTCAATAAAACAAGGTCCCCGGCCTGTATACCGGCTTAAACTTACTAATCCAATCTGAATGAAATCATTCCGTTTCCGAAACATAATCCTTTTCGTCATCGTTGGTGTAATTGGGTTTTCTGCCTGTAAAACGGCCAAGGCACCTGTTGAGTCTTCGGGTGCTTATTTGGAGCGGCAGATGATCACGGAAACCGACAAGCTCGAAAGCTCTGCCATTCTGATAGAGGCTACCCGTCAGAAGATTCTGGGCAACTGGCCACAAGCCATTGTGCTTTTTCTGGATGCCATCGAAAAAGACCCTGGCAATGATGCCGCTTATTTTGAACTGGCCAAGGCCCATGCCATGCAGGGAGAATTTGAAGATGCCCTGAAGTTTGCCAAACAGGCAGCAGAGATCGACCCTGATAACCCCTATTACCTTACGGTATTGGCCGATATCTATACCCTTTCAAACCAAGTGGAGGAGTCGCTTGCCATCTACCAGAAACTTACCGATAAATATCCCGAGCGGGTAGATTATCTGATGAGCCTGGCCAATACCTACCTGTATGCCGAACGTCATGATGATGCCATAGCGGTCTATAACCGCATTGAAGAGATTACAGGTTACACCGAGGAGGTATCACTCCAGAAACAAAAGTTGCTTATGGATTTGGGGCGAATGGAGGAAGCCGTTACCGAAGGGGAAAGGCTGGTGGAGCTCTTTCCCGATGAGCCCATGTTTGCCGAGATGCTTAGTGACCTGTATATGCAAACGGGACGGCTGGAGGAAGCTAGGGGCATGTTTGAAGAAATAGTTGCCTCGGACCCGGAAAACCCCATGGGCCACCTGATGATGGCGGACTACTTCCAGGAGAAAGGCGAGCCAGAAAATGCCTTCGAGTCATTGAAAAAGGCTTTCCGCAGCCCCCGTCTTGATACCGAGAACAAGGGCCGTATCATGTATACCTTTTACAACCTCTCGGGAGAAAACCCCGATTACCTGGATCAAGCCCTGGAGTTATGCGAGATCCTCATTGAGCTGCATCCAGAAGAAACTGAGCCATACCTTATTTATGGTGATTTCCTTGCCCGTGAGGAACGCCTGGAAGAAGCCCGCGACAAATTCCTGGAAGGCGCTCTGCGCGACCCTTCCAACCTCAATGTATGGCAGCAAATCATGGTACTCGACAACCAGATGGGCGACTATGAAGCTTTACTTGAACATTCAAACCAAACCCTGGAATACTTTTTTGAACAGCCCCTCCCCTTTTTGTTTAACGGCTTGGCAAATTTGCAGTTGAAAAATTACAAGGATGCTGCCTCATCGCTTGAATATGGCGCCGGCATTGTCCAGAACGATGAAGAATTGAGCATTCAGTTCTATTCCATGCTCGGCGACACGTATTATTACCTAGGGGACTTTGAGCGCAGTGACAGGAGTTATGAGAAAGCGCTGGAGCTGGAACCCAACAACGCCACGGTTCTGAATAATTACGCCTACCATCTCAGCCTTCGCAAGGCCCGCCTTACGGATGCCGAAGCCATGGCTTCTGAGGCCAACCGCCTGCAGCCTGGCACCTCTTCTTATCAGGACACCCTGGGCTGGGTTTTGTATCAGTTGGGGCGCTACCAGGAAGCCGCCGAATGGATAGGCATGGCTGTTCAGGATGCTGAAGAAACCAGTGGCACGGTACTTGAGCATTATGGCGATGTGCTTTTCAGGCTCGGACAAACTGAACAGGCCCTCGAGTACTGGCAAAAAGCCCTGGACGCCGGTGACACCTCGGAGCTGCTTCCAGAGAAAATCAAAGACCTTAAACTCCATGAATAAACGTCTGATTCCAAAGCTCCTGATCCTGGTGCTGCTGCTGGCAGGCATCCATGGCTGCAAGCCGCGGCGCGACATCATCCCTGTTGCTGACGACCTCTTGCGCTCACCCGAAAGGGCTTTAAGAACCCTTCACGCCAACCAGGCTGATTTTGAGTTCTACTCGGCACGCTTTTCGGGAGACGCCCTGTGGGAAGGAAAAAACTACAGCGTTTCCGGAAGCCTCAGAATCCAGAAAGACCAGGCCATCTTTCTTTCGGTGGCTCCTTTCCTGGGTATTGAGTTGGCCAGGGTGCTGATTACCCCCGATACGGTTAAATACATAAACCGCATGCAATCGAATTATTTTATTGGCGATATGCGATTTATCAACAAAATGCTCGGTACCGACCTCGACTTTTATATGCTGCAGGCCATCCTGACAGGAAATGATTTTGAACATTTTTCTGCCGACAACTTCAACGTTACTGACGACAGAAGTATGATCTACCTGCATTCGTCCGGACGCAGGCGGATAAATGAAAGGGACGCACCCCGGATTGAGCATGGCATTTGGATGGAGCCTGTGAATTACAGGGTTCGCAAGTCCATCGTTATTGATCCTGAAACCCAGCGAAGCATTGAGGCAGATTACAACCATTATGAAAATATGGAGGGGCAATGGCTTCCCAACGACTTGGCCATATCGTTTATTGAACCCAAAGGCCAGTCAAAACTTTCCATCCGCCTGAACCGAACGACCCTGAATCAGCCCCAGGAGTTCTCGTTCTCCATTCCCTCCAGGTATACACCCGTAGACTTTTAAAACAGCATATGACGTTACGGTTGAAATACATAATCCCAATCAGGAAGTCCGCAAGCATATTGCTTGCCTTGTGCCTGTTGCTGATACCGGCTATTTCAAAAGGCCAGAACCGGGAAGCCCTGGAACGCGACAAGCAGAACATTGAGCGAGAGATTCGCCTGATCAACGAAATGTTGCAGGAAACAAAAAAAACCGCCGAGGTTAGCATGAACCAACTGGTGATGCTAAACACGCAAATTACCCGGCGTGAAAGCCTTATTCGGGCTATTAACAACGAGATCAGCCAAATCAACCGCCGCATCATCGAACAAAACAATACCATTGAAACCTTAACCCGTGAACTGAAAGAATTGCGCGAGTCGTATGCCAACATGGTGCGTTACGCCTATTTGACCCGCAGTAACTACCAGCGGGTAGCCTTTTTGTTTTCCTCCAGAAACTTCAACCAGGCATACATGCGCCTGCGATACCTGCAGGAATATGCAAAACACCGCCAGCTGCAGGCCGAAAAGATTGTTAAAACCCAGGAAAGCCTGCAGGAGGAAATCGACCGACTGGAAGAACAAAAAAAGGAACAGGAACGCCTGCGTGAAGAGCAACAGAAAACCATGCAGGAACTGAGCCTGGAAAAAAACGAACAGAACCAAACCATCAACCAGCTTCGCCAAAAGGAAAAAGATTTGATGCAGCGCCTGCGTGAACAGGAGCGTGCACGACAGGAGTTGCAACGCAACATTGAACGTATCATTGCCGAGGAACGCCGTCGCTCACAGGAACAGGCAAGGGCGGAAGGTCGTACGGTGACACCCGGAACCTATGCCCTGACCCCTGAAGAGCAGTTGCTTTCGAATAATTTTGCCGGAAACAAGGGCAAATTACCCTGGCCCGTTGAAAGAGGCGTCATCACAAGCACCTTCGGGGAACATCCCCATCCTGTACTCCGGAATATCAAGATCGTGAACAATGGCATCGACATTGCATCAGTTCCCGGAGCCACGGCCAGGGCCATTTTTGAAGGCACGGTTAGCCGGGTAATTACCGTTCCGGGAGCTTTTTATGCCGTGATCATGCGCCATGGGGAATACCTGTCCGTTTATTCCAACCTGAGCCACGTTTCGGTGAAAAGTGGCGATAAGGTGAACATCCGACAGGAGATCGGCACGATAGCTACCGACAGCCGTGAAGGGAAAACCCAGATGCACCTCGAGATCTGGCGCGGTAACGACAAGCTAAACCCTGCCGACTGGATCGCCCGTCAGCGGTAACAGATTATTTTACACATCGGGCAGGGATGCCCGCTTTTTTTATAGATTTGTAAGCAAAAGAAGCAAAAACTTTATCACATGGAAAACTTATTCGTGATTGGCATGCTGGGCACCCAGGAAATATTGCTGATCGTACTGGCAATCGTGCTGATCTTTGGCGGACGCAAGATCCCTGAATTAATGCGCGGACTGGGCAAGGGCATGAAGGAATTTAAGGATGCCCAAAAAGATGAGCCAGAGAAAAACAACAACAAGCCGACTGAATAACCCGAACGGGCTCCCTTGGGATGTTAATCAGGTTCAAACGGGTTAAAACCGCAAGAATCCTGACTGTTTGTTTTTTCATCTTTTGAGCAATTTTTTTTATTATTGCACAGTTTCTTGTATGACCCCCTCCCTTTTTCAGGAGGTGCTCTTTCAAAATTAACCATCATTCCCCAATCAATAAATGACCACAAAATATTTCCTGTTACCTCTGATCTCTCTGTTACTCCCGTTTAGCCTGCAGGCACAGCAAAACGAACCGGAGACTGAAGAACCAGATACGTCTTCGGTTATTGTCATCGCCCCAGATGACCCCATATCTGCCATGCTTGACAGCCTTTCTGCCATCAAGATCTTCCAGAATTTGGAAAACCGGCGCGATACCGGAATGCATCGTCACAATTTCCCGCCGGATTTTATCCCCACTTTTTCCGATTCCATTTACCAGGCGCGGATTAGTCGGATGAACGACAATTCGCCCTTCGAATTCGTTTACAATGCCAGCGTAAAGGCTTATATCGACCTCTATGCCTTGCGCCGTCGTAACCAGACGGAACATATGCTGGGGCTTTCGCAGCTGTATTTTCCCATTTTTGAGGAACAACTCGACCGCTTCAATTTGCCTCTCGAACTCAAGTACCTTGCCGTCATTGAATCGGCATTAAACCCCACCGCCCGCTCGCGTGCAGGCGCCACCGGCCCCTGGCAGTTTATGTATCATACCGGCCGCCTCTATGGACTGCAAGTGAATAACTATGTGGACGAGCGGAGTGATGTGTTGAAGGCCACCATTGCTGCCTGCGAACACTTCCGTGATCTGTATAAAATTTACGAAGACTGGTCGCTGGTGATTGCAGCCTACAATGCAGGCCCCGGCAATGTGAATCGAGCCATCCGCCGCGCCGGCGGGATTAAGGATTTCTGGAAGATAGGCCCTTTTCTGCCGCGCGAAACAAGAAACTATGTGCCGGCATTCATTGCCGTAACCTATGTCATGGAACACGCCGATGAACACAACCTGTATGCCGTGCCCCCGGTTTATTCCTTTCTCGACGTTGACACCATCCACGTGCGCCAGCAATTGAGCCTGCGCACCCTGAGTGAATTGCTCGACATCCCCTTTGAAAACTTGCGTTATC
Source organism: Bacteroides sp. (assembly GCA_036351255.1). NCBI lineage: Bacteria > Pseudomonadati > Bacteroidota > Bacteroidia > Bacteroidales > Bacteroidaceae > Bacteroides > Bacteroides sp. Next base: position 35,324 of record JAZBOS010000077.1, on the reverse strand, counting down.
TCAACCCCACATACCGAAAGAACCTGATTCCAAATCAACCCGAAAATCCTTATGTGCTGATTCTTCCGAAGGAGCAGGGCACCCTGTTCCTGGCCAATGAAGAAAGCATATACAACTACCGCTCACCCGAAGAGATCCGCCAGGAAGAACTGGCTGCCCAAATGAAAGAAACCACCTTTCATGTCGTTCGCTCAGGTGAAGTGCTTGGCAGCATTGCGCGACGCTATGGCACCAGCGTAAGGGAAATACAACGCCTCAACAATATGCGGGGCACCCTGATTCGTCCGGGTCAGCGCCTCATCGTACGGGCCCCTGCCGACCGGCCCGTTACCACACCTTCCAGTGCCAATGTTCACGTGGTGAAACGGGGCGAAACCCTTGGCATCATTGCCAGCCGCTACCGCGTGTCGGTCAGCAACCTGATGGAATGGAACAAACTAAACAACAGTAACATTCGGATTGGTCAACAACTTATCGTAAGGCCCCCTGAAGGGAGACGTTCGGCCAGCAACGAAGAAGTCTCCGAAACGGGTTGATGTTATATTCGCAAAATCAAGATTTTGGTATTTTTTTTGCTATTTTTGAAGACCCTCCGCAGGGGTCTTTTGTTTTTTTCACCCTAAACATCCCAATCATGAAGAAACTCCTGTTTTTAACCCTGATCGTACTATTTGCAGCCTGCAGCACCGAACGCCCGCAACAACCCTCAGCTACCGGGAGGGCCGCCGAATTGCTGGTGGTGATGAATAACCGGCAATTTGAAGGACATGCCGGTGAAGCCATTCGGGAAGTTTTTCAGGCACAGGTACCAATGGTCCTTACGGAGGAACACATGTTTGACTTAGTGCAAATACAGGAAGAGAGCTTCGTAAAAATGTTTGAAACACATCGTCACATCTTCATGGCCACCATAAACGATACCATCCCTAAAGCCCGGCTCGAAATTTCAAAAAATGTGTGGTCATACCCACAGGTCGTCATCCGGGTTCAGGCACCCAACGACTCTATCTTCCGAAGGGTTCTTGAAGCCAATGCAAGGACCTTCATCGACCATTATATTGCCGCAGAATACGAGCGTATCGTCAATGCCTTCAACCGCACCCCCAATTATGAAGCAAGAAATGCCGTCCGCGATATGTTCGGTTATGAAATGGCCATTCCCGAGGGATTCTATGTAGCCAAAGAAGGCGAGAACTTCCTTTGGATCCGACGCACCGGTACCCGCGAAGACCTGGATATGGGCCTGCTGATCGCCACCCTGGAATATAAGGACCCTGCCGTTGATTTTGCGCACGAAACCATTCAAATGCGCCGTGACTCGCTGACGTATTTATACATTCCCGGGCAGTTCGAAGGTACCTATATGACCACCTATCCCAAGTTGACGCCGGAATTCAGGGCGGTGAATTTCAACGGTTATTATGCCATGGAGGCCCGCAGCCTCTGGCGCATGGAAAATGACTTTATGGGCGGACCCTTTATCAATTATACCCTGGTCGATGAAGCCAACAACCGCTTGATCATCCTTGATGGTTTTGTGTATGCCCCCGACTTTGAAAAGCGCGACTATCTGCGCCAACTTGAAGCAATGATTTACAGCCTGAAATTCACTGAGAAAGAAGAAAAGGAAGCCCCTGTAGAATCGTAAAACTGCGTCATGCGATTTTATTAATAGGAAAAACCACCTGAACAAAGTGCTATTTGCAGGTGGGTTTTTACGTTTCAGTGACTCCGGAGGGACTCGAACCCCCAACCGACAGAACCGGAATCTGCTATTCTATCCAATTGAACTACGGAGCCCTTTTGCAAATGCAAAGATAAGCAATATTGGTTTATTGCGTTTCAAATTTTGTATGTCCCCGGGGGACGCTTTATAAAATCTCAAAGCAATCCTAAATCCCGGTTTTTCGTTAAGGTTTTTTTGAATGCTTGTTTTGACTTATCTTTACTCATTAAAACAAATCCAGCCATGATCGATTTTACCCAAACGCCTGTCCTTTCAGATGAGGCTATCCAAAGCCAGGTCAACACCATCATGAACAACAACCTGGATCATTATCCTTTAAGAAAAGCTTACGCCTCCATGCTGGGAATGATAGACCTGACCACCCTGGAAGGGGCCGACACCAGCGAGAAGGTGACTCGTCTGTGTGAAAAGGGCCGTTCCTTCGATAGCCTGGGCTATGGTTTGCCTATGGTAGCTGCCATATGCGTCTACCCCACTCTGATCCGGGCAGCACGCAAAGCCCTTGAAGGCTCACGCATCCGGGTGGCGTCGGTGGCTGGCGCTTTCCCCGCCGGGCAATCGCCCCTGCACCTGAAAATTGCTGAGGTGAAATACGCTGTGGAAGAAGGGGCCGATGAGATCGATATGGTCATCTCGCGGGGAAAATTCCTTGAAGGGGAATATACCTTGGTGTTCGATGAGATCGCAGCGATTCGCGAGGCTTGCGGAGATGCTCACCTGAAAGTGATACTGGAAACCGGAGAACTGGTGACCGCCACCAACATACGCCGTGCCAGCGAGATCGCCCTGCAGGCAGGTGCCCACTTTCTGAAGACCTCTACTGGCAAAATGCAACCCGCAGCTACGCCCGAGGCCATGCTGGTAATGCTTGAAGCCATCAGGGACCATTATGATCAGACTGGCAAAATGGTAGGCATTAAACCCGCCGGTGGCATCTCTAATCCCGAAACTGCACTAAAATATTACGCCCTTACCGACCAGATCCTGGGCTCGGAATGGATGAACAAGGACTGGTTCCGGTTTGGTGCCAGCCGGCTTGCAGATTCGCTGGTGGAAGCAGTGAAAAACTTGGATTGAACCAAACAATAAAAAGCGGGCAGGGGTTTTACCAGTCCCTGCCCACTTTTTTCTTTTTAAGTAATCCCAGAATTAGCACTTTCATTTACGCTGTATCAGAGGGTTCTTTTTTCTCTATGCCCCCTGTCTCCAATCGTTTCTGTTTACTTAAGGCTGCAAAGCATCAGCCACAATGCAAATGCCGGCGAACCAGCTTCATGGTTTCCTCACGGTTGCAGCTTATTTTTTCGCGCAGGTTTTCATCCTTAAAGGCTTCGAGACGCTTAGCGGTGCCTTCCAGCAGGCTGGGGGTAAACACCTCATGCCGCAGATAGATATCTGCTTGCTTGCGCAGATACTGGGCAGCCTGCACACAGGAAACCGGAAGCTGGGCCAGTTCATCGGTACGGTGTTTATGTTTATCGTCAAAGATATTGACATCCACATAGGTCTTTTCAGCAAAAGCAAGGGCATCGGGCATTTCAAATCCATGTCGTGCCCCCACACACAAGCCTGCGATCAACAGGTAAATATCGGCAGAGCCATCGGGGCAACGAAATTCGAAGGTCTGTTTGTCGCTGTAATCTCCTGGGTGTTTTGGCTCAAGGGGATTGGCGGTTTTTACCATATCGCTGGCACCCGACCATCCCAGGGGAACCCGGATCAGCGTGGAGCGGTTACGCTCGCCCCAGCAAACATTGGTCGGGGCTTCCTGGTGAGGCACCAGGCGAAAATAAGACGTAGGGATGGTATTGCCAAAAGCCGACAATGAGGGGGCCAGGTCAAGGATGCCTGCAATGACCTTGCGTGCCGCTTCACTGATCTTTCCTTTGTCTAGTGTCACGTTTTTTCCATCCTTCATGGGGCGCATGTGGATGTGCATTCCGCTGCCAGCCTTCCCTGCGGTGATCTTCGGGGCAAAGCTAACCGTGACTCCATAACGGTAAGCAACCTGCCGCAGGATCCACTTGGCGATGATCAACTGATCGGCAGCATCTTCAATATTGGTGGGCAGGAATTCGATCTCATTCTGTTCGTACTCATGCTCATCATCCGAAAAATTGCCTACTTCCGAATGCCCGTATTTGATCTGGGCACCTGTCTGGGCAAGGGCTACCAGGGCATCTGTGCGAAGCTGCTCCCACTTGACAAAGGGTGATGATTCGTGATAACCTTTCTGGTCAGTGGCCTTAAACAAGGGATCGTGCTCGCTGATCACATAATATTCTATCTCGCCCATTACCTCAAGGCTGAAACCGGTCTTTTCAAGCAAGGCTTGATGGGCTTTACGCATAATATTTTCGGGCGCGCTGGCAAGCGGGTTGCCATCCTTGTCAAAATAAGAACACAGGATATCGATGGTTGGAATTTCAGAAAAAGGATTCAGAAATGCGGTCTTAAAACGGGGAACCACATAAAGATCGCTCGAACCGGCTTCCAAAAACGAAAACAAACTGCTGCCATCCACGCGTTCGCCTGCCGACAGGATTCCTTCCAAATGTTGGCGACTCTGAATCACAAAATTCAGCGCCTTCAATCGTCCATCGCCTCCCACATAACGAAAATTTAGCATCTCTATTCCATTATCCACAATATATTGGATGATGTCTTCCTTGGAAAACTCATGGGGAAGTTTACGCAAATGCCTAACCAGGGGATTGGGATTTAAAATATATTGATCTTCGTTCATAAAAATATTGGTTAATGGTATGATGGTTAATATTTTCGGCCAAATTAATGAAAAAAAGGAAGACAGATGGTTGTGCCACCAGCCTTTTTTCGACTCAAATGCCCGATTTTATTATTATTTTTGTTTTAATGAAAGCCACCGGTATATTTTACCCGATAAAAACGCGCTCCGCAAAAACGCAGGGCTTGTTTTTTTTCTTTCTGCTGTTTACTCTCCTGCTTGCCGGCTGCCGCAGCCAGCGTGAGGTAACCCCCGCCTCTGCCATTGAAGCTGACCACGACTTTTACCGGACCTATTCGGAAAAACTGGGTTATTCCCTGGGTGGCTACGAAGACCCTGTGTTAATTCGTGAAGTCAGTTCCTGGCTGGGTACCCCCCACCGCTATGCCGGAACAACCCGCGAAGGTGCCGACTGCTCAGGATTTGTTATGGAAGTGTTTCGCACCGTATACCAAGTCAGTCTCCCCCGCTCCAGCGCCGAAATGGCATCAAAGGCACGCACGGTCAGCAAAGTCAGGTTGCAGGAAGGCGACCTGGTGTTTTTTCGCACCTCTGGAGGGCGCAAAATTTCTCATGTCGGCATTTACCTAAGCACCAACAAATTTATCCACGCCTCCTCATCGCGTGGGGTCATTGTCAGCGACCTCAATGAACCCTATTACCGCCGGACATTTGCCCACGCGGGCCGGGTGAATTAATTTCCATGAAGGAATATCAAAACATGTGACGAAAAGGCACCAGCAACCACTCGAAGAACTGCTGCATAATGGGGCGCCGCATCCAGAAATCATAATTGAAAGGTTCAGAATCTTTCAGTGTCTCATTAAAATGACTCACCATTTGCCGCACCAGGCTTTTATGCTGGCCGGCCAGGCAAATTTCGTGCATATAACGAAAACTTCGGTAATCAAAATTGGAAGAGCCGATCACAAAATTCTCGCGGTCGGCAAGGAATAGCTTGGCATGGAGGTTTTGAGGCAAATAAAAAAAGAACTTCACCCCTTGCTGGGCCAGCTCGCCCAGGTATTTGGAAGTCAACAGGTCAAGGGTTCCTACATCCGATTTTTTAGGGATGATCACGTTGACTTTGATGCCCCGGTTGGCGGCATCCATTAAAGCCTTGCGCAAGCTGCTCCCGGGCAGGAAATAAGGGGTCTCGATGGTGATCTCGCGCCTGGCATTGTTGATAAGTTCCAGGAATTTCTTCTTCACGGGCTGCTGACCCAATGAGGGTACATCACGGATGATCTCAAAATTACCATACTTAATGATCTTGGTAAAGGCTTGCTTATCGTAAAAAAATTTGTTGTAAATCCGGAAACTGTCCTGGATTATTTTTTTGAAACGTGTGGCGATGGGCCCTTTGATGCGAAACATCGACTCGCGCCAGTTGAAAGAATAACCAGTAATGTTGGCCGAGCCAATATAGGTTATGCAGTCGTCGATGACAAGTACCTTGCGGTGATTCCTGCGATGGCCTTTGGTAAAGCCATCCCAGCTCAGGCGCACCTTCTTAAAGAACTTCACCTCGGCCCCTGCATCGATCAACTCCTGAAAGAAAGCCTGGTTTGATGAGGCCGCCCACGAATCGATCAGGATGCGTACCTTAACTCCTTCGCGCCGCTTTTTTAACAGCTTGTCGCGAAACCTAACACCAACAGGGTCACTTCGAAACCGGTAAATCTCAAGCCAGACATACTGAGTAGCTGCCTCTATATCGTTCAGCATGGCAGTAAAATACTGCAGGGGGTCAGCGATCAGTTTGATCTGGATATCATTGGCAGCTGCACTCATACCTTAACACGAAAGAATGGTGCCTCAAATATATCAAATTTGGACCATAAAACGTGTGGAATAGATTATTCGGGGGAGGATTCAGCTTCAAGCTTAGCCGTTGTCTGGTGTTTATGCGAATAAACCCGCTTGAGCCAAGTGGGCAAAATGATTGCACCGATAAAAAGATAGGGATAATAGCTGATGATGCGCCACATAAGGCCCATGGCAGCAATCAGGCCCGACGGGATAAAATCGCCCAGGAAACCACTGAAAACGATTTCAGCCACCCCGCTGCCGCCAGGGGTGGGACTAATCAGCAGGATGACCCACATAATTAGCTGACGACCGTAAATGAGCAACTGATCGCCTTGCCCCACAAAAGCCAGAATAAGCATATTGACCACCAGGAAACGAGCCGTCCAGGAAAAAAGAGTGGCGCCAAAGGCCTTCAGCCAGAAACCGGCTGGTTTGCCCTTCATTTCACGCGAGGTAATGATAATCTCATTGCCCGTCTCACCAGCAGCCGGACGCCAGCGGCGCAGGAAGGGCAGACGGAAAATATACAGCAGCAACCATTTCGTACCCCTGGGATTGATGAAAACTCCGTACAGAATGATGGTGGTCAGCACCAGGATAAACAGATACCCAATGGCAAAAACCCCCTGGGTGCCAAAGCGGGTATTCATGAAAACATATTCCCCACCTGAAGTAAACAAATCCTTCATTCCCACCAACACCATAATGGTGGGAACCATCAGGATGTAAAACAACTCGTCGAGCATGGCGGTCACAAGCACAATGGCCGTGGTGCGGCCCATGCTGACCCCTTCACGGCGAATGATAAACAAGGCGATGGCCGAACCCCCGATAATGGAAGGTGTAACGGCCGAAGCAAACTCCCAGAGCATAATCACTTCAAAACTCTGCCGCCACGACAACTGGCCATCGGTAAGCACCCGGAGCCTGAACATATAAGCTGCATCGCGCACTACCATCATCAGCAGCGCCAGTGCAATATAAGCGTAAGATTGCGGGTTCCAGTTTACTTCCCGGAAGGCTGAAACATCAAAATTGCGCCAAAGCAGATAGCCGGCAACCCCCAAGCCCAGCGCGATCGGAATAAGGATGCGACGGAAATGAAAAAAATCGAGAATTTTTTTATGTTGTTTATCCATTGGGTAGTGGCTGGCGCAATCAGGCAAAGTTAAACAGTAAACCCCGCAAAAGCGCAAAAGTTTAAAGGGGTAATCACAATACACAAAAACGCCATTGTGGCATTCTTTTTTAATTATACTTGTTAACCTGCGCCATTTTGACCGGGTTTTTGCCTGTTTTTCATCAAAAATTGAAACGGAACGGAATTTGAATACGGGAGAAAAACAATTCGTTTTAGAAAAGTATAAACCAAAAATAAGGAGAACCAACCCATGACAATTATCAGATGGAACAACCGCCCCATGTTATCAAACATGTTAGACGAAATGATGGAACGGAATTTTTCAACCGGTTTTGAAAAAAACTGTGGTTGCGTTCCGGCCACCAACATCCTGGAGGACGAAAAGCAGTTTGAAATTCAGCTGGCTGCTCCGGGTATGAAAAAGGAAGATTTCAGGCTAAGCGTTGAAAACAACTTACTTTCGGTCTCTTACGAGCAGAAGGAAGAAGAAAAAGAAGAAGATCATTATCTGCGCCGCGAATTTGGCATGGATAGTTTCACCCGATCCTTTTCCATTCCCAAAACCACCGATGCCGAAAACATCAGCGCGCGCTACGAGCAGGGCATCCTGTATGTCAGCGTTCCCAAGTTAAATCCGGAAAAAGCCAAGCTGAGCCGCAGCATTGAAATTTCCTAAACCCCAAAATATATCTTCATGCGGGGCTGCTTCAAGTGAATGAAGCAGCCCTTTTTTGTAATTCCTTTCCGGAAAAGAAATCGCCCGCCGATAATCTGCAAAAGACCGGGGGCGCGGTTTACTTATCTGCTACATTTCTTTTAAGGAAGGAAAAAGCAAGTCTTTCCAGGGTGTAATTAAGGTTCGCTTAAAGGATACTTTTAGACGTATCATAAACGGGTAATAAACGTTTTAAAACGTTTACGACCCGTTTATGATACGGTTTAAATTTAAAGATAATGTCTTTTCATATAGTTCACGGGGTGTATTAAAAACCCGGCTGACATTCTCTCGGCTTGAAAAGGGATGGTTTACGGCATTTTCAGGGTTTGAGATGAATCCTGACATTCTTATTGCTTTTGCGCATCATTGCAGGGATCAATGCCTGTCCAGTAAAAAGTTTTTGCTAATTTTGGAGCGCTGTCAAAATCAATCCCAAAAACACCATCCTATGCTGAAATCGATTGCTGAATTACACGACATGGCGCGTGCCCATACAAAAAAACGCCTGGTTCTGGCAGCCGCGCACGACGAAAACGCACTGGAGGCCGTGGTTATAGCCGCTCAAAATGGGATCGTCGAAGGCATCCTAGTGGGTGACCAGGCAAAGATCGAATCCATTGTACAAAAAGAAGGCTTTGACCTGGTCGGTTTTCAAATCGTGAATGAAGCCGACAATGAAAAGGCAGCGGCCATTGCGGTGAAAATGGTGCGTGAGAAGCAGGCTGATATCCTGATGAAAGGCAACCTGTCCACAGCAAGTTTGCTGAGGGCTTTACTGAACAAGGAATGGGGGCTCAGGACTGGGGAACACATTTCGCATCTGGCGTTGTTTGAACTGCCCGCCTATCATAAGATTCTTGGCCTCACCGATGCCGCCATGAACATTGCCCCTGACCTGAACGGAAAAATATCGCTGATAAAAAATGCGGTGAATTATATGCGCAAGCTTGGGATCAATCAGCCCAAAGTGGCTGCTCTCAGTGCTGTAGAGACTGTTAATCCTGATATGAAGAGCACCCTGGATGCCAGCATCCTGACAAAGATGGCCGATCGCGGACAAATCAAAAACTGCATCATTGACGGCCCCCTTGCTTTCGATAATGCTATCAGCAAAAAAAGTGCTGCTCACAAGGGCATACAAAGCACTGTGGCGGGCGATGCCGACCTGCTGGTAGCCGACAACATTGATGCCGCCAACGCGCTTTACAAGGCCTTTATTTACTTTGCGGGTGCCCAGTGTGCAGCCGTGATCCTGGGGGCATCTGCACCCATCGTGCTCACCTCAAGAGCTGACTCTGACGAAACAAAACTCAACAGCATTGCCCTGGCTGCGGCTGTTCATTAACACGCATAAATCAACCCAACCATGGACAAAGACCTAATTCTGGCCATTAACCCCGGCTCAACCTCTACCAAAATTGCCGTATTTCGCGGCACAAAGGAGATCTTCCTGAAAAACATCCGCCATGCATGCGATGAGTTGCCAGCTTCAACTGTCATTACCGATCAGTATGAATTCAGGAAAAATATTATCCTGAAGGAACTGGAAGCTGCCGGGATCAAAATTTCCAACATTTCACTGGTCGTGGGGCGCGGAGGGCTTGTGAAACCTATTCCTTCAGGGGTATATGAGACCAATGACGCACTGATCCGCGATTTGAAAGCAGGTGTCCAGGGGCAGCACGCTTCGAACCTGGGCGGACTGATCGCCCATGATATTGCGAAATCACTGCCTTCGGCCAAATCTTATATCGCCGACCCCGTGGTGGTTGACGAGCTGGAACCCATCGCCCGCATTTCCGGGCATCCGCTGCTCGAGAGGGTTTCCGTATTCCATGCCCTGAACCAGAAGGCGATTGCCCGTCAGCATGCCAAATCCATTTCCAAGCATTACGAAGACCTGAACCTGATCATTGCCCACCTGGGTGGAGGGATCAGCGTAGGCGCCCATTACAAGGGCCGTGTGATCGACGTCAACCAAGCCCTGGATGGTGACGGCCCTTTTTCGCCAGAACGCAGCGGCACCCTTCCGGTAGGGGCGCTGGTAAAACTTTGCTTCAGTGGTCAATACACCCTGGAAGAAGTACAAAAGATGATCACCGGCCGGGGGGGATATGTGGCTTACCTGAAAACCAACGATGCCTATGAAGTAGAAAAACGCGCTAAGGCCGGGGATGAAAAAGCCCAGCTGATGCAGGACGCCATGGCCTACCAGGTAGCCAAGGAGATTGGAGCGATGTCAACCGTGCTGAAGGGCGAAGTGGATGCGATTCTGCTTACCGGGGGCATTGCCTATGGGAAACCCTTTGTAGAAAAAGTTTCCGAAAGGGTTAAGCACATTGCCCCGATCTATGTGTATCCGGGTGAGGATGAGATGCGCGCCCTGGCGATGAATGCACTGATGGTCCAAAACGGGGAGATCGAGGCCCGGGTCTACGTCTAAGCCGTCATTCCTTTTTCCATTCCGCTTCTGATTTCCACTGGGTAAAATAGACGATCAGGTCGGCTTCACTCTTCCATTCCGTGAAATAAACGATGATGTCGCCCTCGCTTTTCCATTCGGTATAATACCAGATCCCCGATTTTGGCCGGGCTTCCGATTTCCATTCGGTAATATAGGCCAGCACATTGGCCTCACTTTTCCATTCAGTGACAAAAACCTTATGCGTGGCTTCGCTCTTCCACTCAGTCACATAGACTTTCTGGGCCTTGGCTGCAAGGGAAATGAAGGAAAACATCAACAACAACAGAATATTTTTCATCACAAATCCTCCCGTGATTTATTGCCCGGATCTGTAAACGGGAAGCGTGAAGAAAAAGGTGGTCCCGTTTCCTTCTTCCGAATAAAAGGAGACTTCCCCCTGGTTGTTTTCGATGATGTTTTTCACCATGGAAAGACCCAGACCCATGCCACCGGTCTTGGTGGTAAAATAGGGGCTGAAGATGCTGGGTTTCAGTTCATCGGGAATGCCGCTTCCAAAGTCCCTGACCTCACATTTTACGAAATCTTTTTGTGCCGAGCAAATGATCTGTATCCGTGCCATTTCACCTTTGGGATAGGCTTGTATGGCATTGCGAACCAAGTTGTTGAACACCCGAAGGAGCTGGTTGCGATCCGCCAAAACCACAAGGGGCTCCCCACTTGAGGGTAGTTGGAGATCAATATCTACCTTTTCAAGATCATTGTAAAAGTCGAGCACCTCGGGTACAAAGTCGTGCAGGTTGATGGGCACATTTTTACCGGAAGGGAGCTTGGCAAAATCTGAGAACTCGCCAGCAATGATCGACAAGCTATCAATTTGTTCAACCATGGTTTTGGTAAAGCGTTGCAGGCGCTGATCCCAGTCGGGGACCTTTTCTTTCCAGGCCTTTTCAAGATGCTGAACACTGAGGCGCATGGGTGTCAGCGGATTTTTGATCTCGTGGGCCACCTGTTTGGCCATTTCGCGCCAGGCCGATTCGCGCTCACTGCGGGCCAGCAGCTCGGCGCTGACGGCCAGTTCATCAATCATCCGGTTGTATTCCTTGACCATCTGCCCTATCTCATCGTTGCGGGTCCAGTGGATCTTATGATCGGTCTTGCCCAGTTGCAGTTTCGAAATGCTGTCGCGGATTAGTTGAAGGGGCTGGGTGACATGATTGGAGATAAACAAGGCAAGGAATACGGCAAACAACAGCAGCAACAGGTTAATATTCACAAAGGCCAGCATAAAGTATGAGATCTCATTGCGAAGTTCATTTTGCTTGGCAAAATAGGGCAGGTTAATATAGGCCAGCAACTTGTGCTGGTTATTGCGCAGGGGAACATAAGCGGAAAGGTATTCAAGCTTGCCGATTTTTTCGGTCTGCACAAATTGACTCTTCTGCTGGGTTTGCAAGTGTGCAAAGGCAATGGGATTCATCTGCGAACCCACAAGGCCCTCATCGAACACCCTGGGGCGGCTGGAAGCCAGAAGGGCACCATCGGGACTGTAAACGTTAATGTCGGTAAAAAATACGTTATATAGCCTCAGCAGCATATCAGAGAGGTAATATTCGTACAATTCATTCAGTTCCTCCACGGCAGACAGATCGTGCTCCATTTCTACCAGCACACTGTGTGATTTCTCGTTGATGATGGAAAGGTTTTTATCCTGGTAAATCTTTACCATAAACCAGGTGGAGGCCCCGCCAATGGTAATGACCGACAGGATGACCAGACCTATCATAAACACCTGTACCCTTCGTTTGAAGTTCAGCTGGAACCAGTCAAGCAATTCACGGCGGCTGGCCAGGAGCGAAAATATCAGGATCAGGACAAAAAAGATCAGGAAGAGATAGGAAAAGGGTGCAATGCCCTCAAGGAAACTCTGGCGTGGCCGGCTGATGATGACCTGGGTGCCATCCTCCTTGTTATACACCAGGTGTTGATAATCATCAAAATTGAAAAAAGTGAATTGCCCGGTAAACTCGCCGTAGACCGAGAGGTCGCTGGAGTAAATATAAGGGCCGAACTTGTTGATGAACCTCCCGTCTCTATAATTGGCATAAGAATAATTGGCCAGCTCGCGGTTAATATCGACCTTATCATCGATCAGCAATTCGGGGAAGCCCATATCGCGCGCCACAAACTTTGCATCGAATTCAAGATAAATATGATAGAGGATTTGTGAAGCTCCGGTCTCTGAACCACGAACCGGAATCATGGCAATGTAGCTGTTGCGGCCGGTGTTGTTGTCGAGGTAAATAAAGTTGCTGCTAATCGTAGGTTTCCCAAACGAACGAATGTAATCCTCAAAATACAGGGAACAGACCATATCGAAATTGCCTGGCAAAATGAGGATGACCTCATCAGGCTCGCAAACCGTTACCTGCAAATTATATTTCCCCCAGAAATCATAGAAGTAGTGGTGCTGAAGGTATTGGTAAATCCCCGGGATATTGTATGGATCTTTGATTACCAGGTTTTTGAGCTGGTTGTCGTTATAAAGAGCTTCTTCAATTTCCAGGAAAAGGTATTCGGCTACAGGGTCTTGTTCAGAGGCAAGTTTTAGGGCAAAGGTCTTTCGCTTTTCCTGATCTTTAATGGTATTGAAACGATAAAGGGCAAAGGTAGAAATGATACTGAAAAGGAAGAGGGCAATGACCAGCGGGGTCAACCCAATCCGGGAAAGGGGGTGGCTGCGTTCCAGTTCAAATACAAGAATTCCGGAACCAAAGAGCAGCCAAATCAGGAGATTGAAACCGCCCAGCCAAAGGTCAATGGCCATGAACAAGGAAACGGTAACCAAAAGAACCAGCCTGAAATCTTTTTTTTCCTTCAACAGGTGCGACAACAGGCGATAAAGCACCATCCCAAGGAAAAAGAATGAAAAGAAAATAACGCAAATGATAAGAAAACCAATGAGGCTATAGATGTCAAGGCTGAACATAAAGTTAACATCCAGATTAAGCCTCGAGTCAATGACCAGTCCTTTAATGATTTGAATAGCAAGAAAACAGAGCACCATTATGCCTGCCACCACAAAAAAACCCGCGGCATATGCCAGACTCGTTGACGAAATGGTCTTTTTGAATTCCCGGAGATGTGAAAAAAGAAAATAGGCAATGATGTTGAAAAACAGCAGGTGCAACAACAAATCGCCCAAAGAGGGCATCAGTACAGAAGTGGCGTAGAGAGCCGGTGAGAACAATTCACCCTGGTTAAAAACGCCGGGAAGGCCGGTAATGAAAAGCAGCATCCTGAATAAAATCATCCAGGAAGGGAAAGCAATAACGGCCATTCTGCGGTTTCCCTGGCGGAATTCACGGCTGTAATAGCGGTAAAGCAAATAAACCACAAGTAATATGGCGGCCATTGCAAGTAAAATAGAGGCCACCCAAAGCCAATTCCGGGTTTGATACAGGCCGCTTTCGCGCCTGAGCACCAAAGAAAGCACAAAATCACCCTCCTGATCCACTACGGGAAAACCATCCTCCTGTTTGTCGGAAACAAAGAATATGTTTTCGGCAACCGGAAGATCTGGCTGGAAATCATTGACCAGGAAACGGTTTTCATACTTGTAATTGGATTTGATCTTGGCAAATACTGCAAGTTGAATGTCATCCAGGGCTTGCGTATGATAATAATACCAGCCATTCTGTAACTGAAGCAGACCTTTGGATCCAAGATCGCGCCAGGCACCGTCAATGGGCACGCCATTGTGCGACCAGAACAGCAATGAGTCGGGCTTGTAAATGAAGTAGGCAAGACCTTCGCGCTCGTAGCGGGGCTCAAGCAGGGTTACCAGGGTATTTTCCGAAAAGTCGCTCCATTCTTGTTTCCCAAGCATATAAGCCAACCAGTCGAGGGATGAACCCATCGTCGATTCTTTCTTCAGAAAGGCTTCCTGGAATTCACGGGCTACCTCCGGGGCATCAATCTTTTTTTCACGGTAATGAAAGGCTGCCTCTGAAAGCAAAAAAGCCAGTAGTGCAAATATCAGCAACCTGAAGGCAATGCTGTTGGTGGATTTTTCCATGAAAACGGGTTTTCCGCAGTCAGGGCCTGCGGTTAGTTCCTGCTAATTTACAATTTTTACGCATTGCAACAGGTAATGCATCCATTGACGGCAGGTTTATCCCACAAACAATGTTCCACAATTGCAGGACTGGAAAATTATTTATCGTTTTTGGAAAATGAAGATTTGGCTTGACCAGGGTTTGACATGAATCAGGGCCAGGAGGTTGGACCAAAGGCCAACAAGGGCACCCCGGATAAAGGCAAGCGCATTGCCTTTATAGTATTCGCTGAGGATAGAAACATAAAAGGCGTCGAATGGCATCCCTTTTTTCTTAACCAGCCGGAAACCCTTCTGGCTGGCGGCTTGTTCCAGGGTCTTAGGGCTGAAATGGTTAAGATGCCTTGGTAGGTCATAAGCCGCCCACCATGAGTTATAATGCCCTGCATCGTAGCTCTGGTATTGGGGAACAGCAATAATCAGCCAGCCATTGTCTTTCAGCAATTGATGATACTGTTCGAAGCTTTCCATAAACCTCGATTGATGCTCCATTACATGCCAAAGGGTAATAAAGTCGAAGGAATCCTTAGCATCTTTAAGCATTTCCTCCTGACTATCAAACACTTGGATACCCTTTTCCCTGGTTTTTTCTCGTGCAGCGGGCTGGGGTTCGATTCCAATAGCCTGATAACCATGGTCTTGCATATAATTACCAAAGGCACCAGCACCGCAACCAACGTCAAGCAGAAGCCGCCCTCTCCCTTTTAATTTGCTGATTAAAAGAAACTTACGCTTAAGCATATAGGATTGCACCCGGAAATAGATGCGTTCTCTAAGGCTATTTTGATGTTCAGTATGTGAAACGTATTGTTCGCTTTGATAAAAGGCCGGGAGTTCCTCTTCCCTGGGCCGGGGATTGGTAAACACCAGTCCGCAGCTTCCACATTGAACCATGGAATACTGACCAGAACCCAGCAAATGATCGGGGCAAGTCAGGAAGGGCACCAACCCCTCCCCTGCCCCACATAAAGGACAATGATGCAAGAATTCCGTTTCATCCATGTTTCACGTGGAACATTTAATAATTAAAAAATATTTCAAACAGATTGTTTCACGTGAAACAATCACCGCCCAAGATGAACCAAAAGGACAGAAACATCGGCAGGAGAAATTCCGCTGATCCGACTGGCCTGACCAATATTTTGTGGTTTGATCTTTTCAAGCTTTTGTCTGGCTTCCATGCTAAGGGCTTTAAACTCCATATAGTTGATATCGTCACCAAGCCGGATATCTTCAAGGCGCGTAATTTTCTCGGCAATTTCTTTTTCCTTTTCAAGATAACCGGCATACTTAATTTGAATCTCAACCGATTCAAGGGCTTCTTCAAAAACAGCCTCTCCTGAGAACCGATGGATAAATTCCCCAAACTTTTTGTCTTGATCCATCATTCCTTTCAACGAAACTTGCGGCCTGAGCAAAAGATTAGCCATACGTTGAGGAATTCTGATCGGAGCTGAAGAAACGCGTTCAAGATAAGCATTCACAACATCAGGCGAAGAGTTTTCCTTTTCCATAAATGCAGTAATATCGCCAATAATCTGCTCTTTCTTCTCAAGGCGCTCCAAACGTTCTGGTTCAGCTAATCCCAATTCAATTCCTTTGCGGGTCAAACGCTGATCTGCATTATCCTGCCTAAGCAGGATACGGAATTCGGCCCTGCTGGTAAACATCCGGTAAGGTTCATTCGTGCCCTTCGTAACAAGGTCGTCAATCAATACCCCTATATAAGCTTCAGAACGCTTCAGAACAAAAGGAGCTTTCCCCTTGATTTTATGACGGGCATTAATTCCGGCAATCAACCCCTGCCCTCCCGCTTCTTCATAGCCCGTAGTTCCATTCACCTGCCCGGCGAAAAACAAGTTCTCAACAAAACGCGACTCCAATGAAAATTGTAGTTGGGTTGGTGGGAAGTAGTCATATTCTATGGCATAACCTGGCTTCAGGATACGGGCATGTTCAAATCCGGCAATTTTCTTTAAGGCCTTATATTGCACCTCTTCCGGCAAACTCGAAGAAAATCCATTCACATAATATTCGTTACTTGTCCAGCCTTCGGGCTCAATGAAAAGCTGGTGCCTTTCCTTGTCCGAGAAACGGTCGATTTTATCTTCTATAGAGGGGCAGTAGCGGGGACCAGTTCCCTGAATCCTTCCAGCGAACATCGGCGAAAAATCAAATCCCGTGCGAAGCACATCATGCACTTCATCGCTCGTATAGGTTAAGTAACAGCTCAGTTGTTTTTTTAGGCGAGGTGTTTCAAGGAAAGAAAAACGACCAGGATTTTCATCGCCTTTTTGTTCGGTCATCTTGCTGAAATCAATACTACGCCCGTCCACCCTCACCGGCGTTCCTGTTTTCAGCCTTTCACTCTCTATACCAAAGCGCTTTAAGTTTTCGGTTAAACCCGTGGCATTGGCATCTCCAAGCCTGCCCCCACTGAAGTTTTTTTGCCCAATGTGAATCTTCCCGTTCAGGAAAGTCCCACTGGTAATGATCACCGTTTTGGAAAATATCTCACCTCCAAAACCAGTTTTAACCCCTATCGCTTTGCCGTTTTCAACAATGACCTCGGTAACGGTATCTTGCCAGAAATGCAAATTAGGTATCTGTTCCAGCATCTCCCGCCATTTCTGAGAAAAAAGAATTCGGTCGCTCTGGGCGCGCGGACTCCACATGGCAGGCCCTTTACTACGATTCAGCATCCGAAACTGAACCATGGTATGGTCGGTGACAATGCCGGAATAACCCCCAAGGGCATCGATCTCACGAACAATTTGCCCTTTGGCAATGCCACCCATGGCAGGATTACATGACATCTGTGCAATTCCGCCAAGGTTCATGGTAACAAGAAGAACCCTGGATCCTAAACGGGCACCCGCTGCTGCAGCTTCGCTGCCGGCATGTCCTGCTCCCACCACAATAATATCGTAGTGTTCAAACATTTATAACAAAAAAATTAAGCTTGCAAAGTTAAGTAATAATTCTCTTTCTGGCGCATAAGCATCTCATCGTCCGGGCTTTTATCCTTATACCCCAGCAAATGCAAGACACCATGAATGATTACTCTGTTTAACTCCTCAGAAAAGGAAAGGTTCAATCCTGCAGCATTTTCACGTACCCGCTCAACACTGATAAAAATATCACCGGATATGTTGCCGGTGTCTTCCCCATAATCAAAAGTAATGATATCCGTCAGGGTATCGTGATCCAGAAATTCAAGGTTAAGTTTAAGCAAATAATCATCTTTGCAAAAGACATAAGTAATAGCGCCGGGGGTTCCCCCTTCTTCTGCAATGGTCTTAATAATCCATTCCCGGACCTTCTTTTTGGAAAACCCGGGAATGTTAACCTCCTCAAAAAAAAATTCAATATGACCTTTTCCGCTCAATCAGGCAGGTTTTTTAACGTTGATTTTTTCGAAGTATTCATCCAACAAGCGAATTCTTTCACGTGTCAAATGCTGATTGATGCTGGTGATATAAAATACCATTTCCATCAATTCAGCCTTGGCATCGAAATTCACCTCATCGCTAAGCATCCGGATCATTACCATGCTTCTTTCCGAATCAGAAATTTCTTCCGCTTCCAGGGCTTTTTCCATATCATCCTGAAATAGCGCAGCGATTTCGAGGAAACGGTCGGAAAGGGAAACCTTAAATACCAAGCCATACGGACGTGATTCAAAATACACATCTATATACTTAAGTCTATCTCCTTTTTCACTTACCGCGAATTCAAAAGCTTCTGAAACAGAAAAGAGAATGTTCCCGAAATAAGAGTGATAAATGTTGTACTGGTCGCACACCTTTTCCACAAAGGCTTCCAGTTTATGGATCTCTTCTTTACGGGCTTTCAGCCTGAGGTGTTTTTCAAGTTCTACCATGCTATTGTCATTCAACGTTAAGGAAATAGGTTTCAACAAGCGACCGGTAGTAGGGTTTCAGTCCCGGAGGCAGGCTCCGCAGCATCTCTAACTCACGGTTTCTTATCCTATTATACTCAAAAACGTCAACAGGGTTACTAATTTCATAATTTTTTGCAGTGGTAGCTTCACGGCGCTCTTCCTGCTCGCGCTGAAGCTGGGCTCGCTCGTGTTCAAGCAAGCGTGTAAGAATCCTTTGCTGCCGTTGGACGGTCTGCCTGGTAACGTTCCGGTTTACAATATCCAACTCGGTTCGTTCCATATCTCTCATAAGCTGATCAAGGGCACGCCCGTCTTCTCCGCCGGCCTTCATTTCATCCGCAAGCTCCTTTAGTTGATTTCTTATAGCCTCCTGTTCAGCCGCCAAACGGGCCAGTTGCTCGCTCACTGACATAGGCTTTCCGCTTTCACCTGGCATGGGCTGGTGGCCCTGCTGCAATTGTTCGAGCATCCGATTAAGTTGCTCCTGCATTTGCCTCAAACCTGGAAAATCACACTGGCCTCCCCCGCTGTTTTCAGGATTTCCTGAACTGTTCATCGACATCTGCATCTGCATGTTCTGAAGGCTTTCATTCAGCAAAAGGGCCAGGTTATTAATGTGCGTCATCACAAATTGCTGACGGCTTGCCCCTTGATACCTCCGCCGGTTAACCAGTTCATCCAGACCTCTCGCCAGATTCATATTGATCTCCCCGATCTCCCGGTTCACATAGGCTCCGATCTGCATCTGCCTTTTACTCAAAGCCACCAATGAGTCTTCAATCATTTGAAGGTCTTCCTGGATCTTCTTTTGATCCTGGATCAATTCAACATACTGGGGATCGTTCACATTAATGTTCCTGACTTCCAGCAACAGGTTTTCTTGAGAAAAACTGGATTTCAGCAAGTTTTCAAGTATTACTCTAAGTGCCCGGGCATCTTCGGCCAGCTGATCTTCAAACATGCTTTGTTGCATGCTTTCAAGCCTCATGCTGAGATCATCCATTTTCTTTCGACCACTTTGTTGATTGCCTGACGACTGTGGCCTTTGCCCTTGCTGCATTTGCTCAAGGGCTTTCTGTAAATCTTCCATGATTGACTTCTCCAGCTCACTCGTATTATCTATCGGCTGAGGTCGTTGAAGGTCCTGGTTTTTCTCCCTGAATTCCTCAAGCATTTCAGAAAGATTTTCTAGATCTTCATTAATATTCTCTTGATTTTCAATTATCTGTTCATCTTCCAGGTCCGCAGCACCTGTATTTTCAATCTGTTCATCCTGTTCCTCCTTAATGGCTTCCAGTTTGTCAAGGCTTTGCTGAAGCAAACGTTCAAGTTCAAGTTGCTTAAAAAATTCAAGGGCACGATCCATCTGGTTCTCTAGTTGGCTCATCTCAAACTCCATTTCCTCAAGCATTTGGTAGACTTGTTCGCGATTCAGACTATCCAGTTCCTGCCTGATTTTTTCCATTAACTCTTTAAGTTCATCGGAAACAACTTCCTCATACAAACGGTCCAGTTCCTCCTGCTTTTCTTTAATTCTTTCCGAAGTTTCCATAAATTGCTCATCACGCAATTCGTTTCTTTCTTTTATTTCCTTAAGTTCTTCAAAGTTTTCCTGAATACTATGCTGTTTTTCAAGCAATTGTTCCAATGCTTCCCTTTGATCCCAGTTAAGCCTTTCATTTTCAAGCATTTGTTTCCTTATCTGATCTATTTTACGACGGGAATCCCGCACTTCAGATATTCCGGAATCCAAGTCATCTTTAAACTGCTCATTGCTTTTCCTGGATTGGGCAAGCAATTCTTCTTCACTGGGAACATAAAACGAAAACAGGCGACTTCGGCTTGATTTGGACCCATTCACCCCATCGTTATCAAACACAATGAAATAATACTCAACCGATTCCCCAGGATTGATATAAATTGACTGGAGATCAAAATGATGATAAAAGGTTTGATTAAGCAGCTCAGGATCAAAAACCAATTTTTCGGCAATAAATTCCTTTTCATCCTCAGCACCCAGATCAGGATCTTCCACCAAACGATACCGGAATTCAAGGTCTGTAAAACCAAAATCATCCTGAATCAACCCCCGAAAGAACAAATGTGACAATAAGACCGAATCCTGTTGTTCTTCAATCTGGATCTGTGGCCAGGCATCGGGTTTAACCTGAACAAAATATTGAAGTGAGTCCCCTTTTCCTATGTCATCATTCCACGCAAAAACCTCATAATTAAATGATTTCCCAGCCCTATGATTCACCTGGAAAACCCCGGCCTTCATTTCTTCCACATGTTGCTCCTCCCCTTCCAGGAAAAAAGAAACCGAGCCACTTCCCCTGGTATAGAACTCCCAATGAACCCTGGCTCCTTCAGCTACCATCAAATCACCGATATTACTGAATTCCTCCTTGCCAAGACCAGTATAACCAGGGTTTTCTACTTTTACAGTAAAATGGCTAAAGGCAGGTTTTTGCAAAACCCTTAACTCGAAAGGCCCAAATTCAAACCCCTGCGAGTGAATAAAGAATTGAAAGGTTTCCTGCAGGTTACGCACCTTGTGGGTAAACAAGCCTTTACCATCACCCTGCATCAAATATTCCCCTCCTCCATACCGAATCATAGCATCGGCAGGTAACACAGAACCCGGGCTAAGTGCTTCAATGACAAGGTCTTCTCCCTGAAAACCCTGAAGCTCATTTTCAACCTGAAAGGAAAAAGGAGCAGGTTTTTCAAAATAAACATCATAACGGGCTATTCTGCTGGCTGGCTCAAAAAGAAAGGCCGGCTTCACGGTTACAATGCCAAGAAAAATGACAAATGGAATCAGAAAATAAGGCAGATATTTGGTATTACCTTTAAAATCAATGGCATTCAAAAAAGGCACCTGTAAGGCAAACCCAGACTTTTGATTAATACCTGCCAGGATCAGGTCCTTGCCCTCGGGATTATCTTCCAAATAATCCCGCAATTCAAGGGTGTTGGTAATCTTATCACGGATTTCATCCCTGAAGTGTTCACCCACGATCCTTGCGGCCTCAGGGGCGCTGATGCGTTTCCCTATCCGCATAAACCCCGCCAGGGGTCGCAATACATAACGAACCAGCACAAAGAGATTAAAAGCCAGAAAACCATAAAAAAGAATGGAACGTACCAAACTTCCAAAATACCCGAAATATTCCAGCAGCGAAAAAACCAGGAAAATCAAAAGGAAGCCTGCTCCAAAAAGTAAAGCGCCCTTAATGAGTAAATTAAGGTAATATCGCCGGATGAACTGATCCAATTTATCAAGCAATATTTCAAAATTCGCGGCCATATAAATTCCTTTATTCAATGATTGGTAAGGATAAATTTACAAAAAAACAAGGCCCCATCTCCGCAAAAAAACCTTAAATTGCATACTTAATGATTTATAAGCCCCTGATTTATTAACGTACTGATTTCATAATTGATATGGCAAAAAAGAAAGACACCATTAAAGCTGATTTAAGAGAACCTATCGTAGCCCTTTTCAGCAAAAATCGCGATACGCTTTATAATTACAAACAAGTAGCCAAAGCCTTAGGCCCTCTTGGTCAGGAAAACCGAAAGTTCATTTCCGGTGTCCTGTATGCCCTGGCTAAGGAAAATATTCTGCTGGAAGCCTATAAGGGCAAGTTTAAACTTAACCCCCTCTATGCTGAAAAACAGAAAAAAATAGGACCGTTTATTACCGGGCGCGTAGACATGAAACAAACCGGAAAAGCCTATATAATATCCAGTGAACTGCTTGAAGATGTGCTAATTGCACCCAATAATACGGGCTATGCCCTGCATGATGACAAAGTAAAGGTTCGCTTGTTTCCTAAACGGAAAAATCATAAAACCGAAGGCGAAATTATAGAAATCCTGGAACGCCCCAACAAAACCTGGGTGGGCATCCTGCAGGTGGGCCCCAAGTTTGCCTTCCTGGTGCCCGACAGCAAGACCATGCCGGTCGATATTTTCATACCACTCGAACATCTCAATGGTGCCAGAAACGGCCAGAAAGCCATAGCCGAAATCACTGAATGGGCTCCTCCTTCCAAAAACCCTTATGGAAAAATCACTGAAGTGTTGGGCGAACCCGGCGACAATGAAGTGGAAATGCACGCCATCCTGGCACAGTATGGGCTGCCGGCACGCTTTGAAAAAGAAGTAGAACAAGCCGCTGAAAAAATACCCGGAATCATTACCGAAAGCGAAATTGCTCGTCGCGAAGATTTCAGGGATGTCATCACCTTCACCATCGACCCCTTTGATGCCAAAGACCTCGATGATGCCCTCTCGTTCAGAAAATTAAGTGAAAACCTTTATGAGGTCGGAGTCCATATCGCCGATGTGACCCATTATGTCAAGCAGGGAACCATTGTTGACAAGGAGGCCATTAACCGCGCAACCAGCATTTACCTGGTGGACCGTACCATCCCCATGCTGCCCGAGAACCTCTCAAATAACCTTTGCTCACTGAATCCGAATACCGATAAGCTTTGCTATTCAGTGGTTTTCAATATAACTGAAAAAGCAAAGGTGCTGAAATACAGGATTGTAAAAACCATCATTAATACCGACCGGCGCTTTAGCTATGAGGAGGCTCAGAAAATTATTGAAGAGCGGCAAGGACCTCTCAGCGAAGCCATCCTGACCCTCAACGATTTGGCACAAATTTTTCGCTCTCGCCGCATGAAAGAAGGAGCCATCAGTTTCGACAAAGAAGAATTTAAATTCAAGCTCGATGAGAAAGGTAAACCCCTGGAGGTCTATTTCAAAGTACAAAAGGAAGCCAACAAACTGATCGAGGAATTTATGCTGCTGGCCAACAGGACCGTTGCTGAACATATTGGCAAGCCCAGAGGAAAAGCCAAACCCAAGACTTTTGTGTATCGTATCCACGATGTTCCCAACCTGGAGAAGCTGTCCACTCTCTCGGAATTCGTTTCAAAACTGGGATATAAACTCAGGATCGACACAAGGAAAAACATTTCCTCTTCTTTCAACCAACTCCTGGAAGATGCCCAGGGCAAAGGCGAGGAAAACCTCATTGAAACCCTGGCCATCCGCTCAATGGCTAAGGCCGAATACTCAACCCAGAACATCGGTCACTACGGCCTGGCTTTTGCCTTTTACAGCCACTTCACCTCCCCTATCCGCCGTTATCCCGATATGATGGCCCACCGTCTTTTGTTTGACTATGCCAATGGTAAACCCAGTGCTTCTGAGGAATTTTATGAAGAGCTTTGCGTCCAGTCATCTGATATGGAGAAAAAAGCACAGGATGCTGAACGCGATTCAGTAAAACTCAAACAGGTGGAATTTATGTCCGATAAAATTGGGCAGGAATTTGATGGCCTGATTTCGGGCGTCAGCAAATGGGGCATCTTTGTCGAGATCAAGGAAAACAAGGTTGAAGGCATGGTTCGATTAAGAGACCTGGCCGACGATTATTATTACCTGGATGAGGATAACTACCAGGTAATTGGCAATAACAAACACAAAGTGTATAAACTGGGTAGCCCCGTCAGGGTAAGGATCAAGAGTACCGACCTCCTGAAAAAGGAACTTGACCTGGAAATGGTGGAGTAATCGGCCTTTTTACAATGATAAAAATCCCGCTCAAAGGCGGGATTTTTTTTAAAACTTTGTATTCCTTTCCAAGGATCATGCTCATAGTTAATACGGAGTTAATACGGAGTTTATTCGGTTTAAACCGAATAAACTCCGTATTAACTATGACGATGATCTTTTTTATAAAACATAATACTTTGATTATTAACAATTTAATAATTGAAAAAAAATGAACCATCCAGGGGTAGGGGAGAAAGAAAATTGGGTCGGATGGAACATAAAAAAAGGCGGTCAATTTCAAAATTGACCGCCTTCCGAATATGATTAACAGCGCTTTAAATTAAATTCAGGCGGCTGTAAAGTTCTTTGCGGTAAAGGCCTCCAATGGGCAATACCTTCATTTTCCCTTCAATAACCAGGTCGGGATATTTGATAGAGAAAATCTTGTTGAGGTTCACAATAAAGGAGCGGTGAATACGGACAAAATCCTTAGAGGGCAGGATCCGTACCATTTCCTTCATGGTGGTGTGAGTGGTATAACTGTTATCGGAGGTGTTAATCACCACATAGTCTTTCAATGCTTCCACATAAAAAATATCATCAAAATTGATCTTGTTCAGACGATAGTCGGCGCGGACAAAAATGCTGTCTTTCGACTCCTTGTTTTCGATGATGGAATGATACAGATCACGCTCTTTCTTAATGACTTCATCCTTTTCGTGCTTGAAGATGGCCATCTCAATAGTGGTCTGCAGTTCCTTTTCCTTAAAGGGCTTGATAATGTACCCGTAAGGTTCGGTAATTTTAGCCTTGCTTAACGTATTGTCGTCGGCATAAGCAGTAAGGAAAATGACCGGAACTCCGAATCGCTCCTTAATGACATTGGCAGCATCAATACCGGTCATCTGGCCTTTAAGCATTATATCCATCAGGACCAGGTCAGGGCGATTGTCTTCAATTTCCTCTATGGCTTTTTCTCCACTGTTCACAGTGGTCGGTACCTGGTAACCCAGTTTTTTCAGACTGTTCTGAATATCCTTGGCTACAATACTTTCGTCTTCAACAACCAAAATTTTAATTTTTGCCATTTTTCTTCTTTTAAAAAATTTACACAATGTCACTGCTTAAAACACAATACCTTTAAGCCAGTTTGAACTTGTTTTAAGGTTTAAAAAAACTTGATTATAAAGAATTTCCAAATTTACGACTTTTTTTTAATAATCCAATTCAAGTTGGCGCGCCAGCCCAAACATTCAGCTAAATATAATTTTTCAGACCTATTTGGAGCTTAAAAACTTTTTCTATCAATATTAATAATAATAGTTTTTAAAAAATATTTTATGTGTTTATTATCCTGTTCATAAAGTTGAAAAAATTAGGAAAGAAAACTTGATAACCCATGTTATTAAAACTATTTAACACCTTATGAACAGCAGATTTTGAAAATTGGACTGATAAATCAAGGAATTATGAAGATATTAACAAGTTGTTGGAAACAACTGTTGGTGATAAAAAGTGGGTTATGAACAGGAGTATTTTTCAATAATAATGTTGAAAATATGTGCAAATATTATTATAAAAACCCTTGCTTTGCCTTTGGAAATTTATTGAAATTTTCTAAGCAAAAACGGTTTTGAATTTTGCAAATATTTTTACCAAAATTAACGAGCCTGAGGACCCCATTTTATTAACAGTACAATGTTGAAAACCGGAAAATATTGATAATGAATTGAAAGAGTATTTGTGGTTTTCATAAATACCACCGCCCACTTCTCATAAGTAATTAAAAACTAATTTTGTACAATTTCTTTGTAGCTTTGCTATTAACAGACATGAAAAAACTTTATTAACAATGGTAACAAATGGCTTAAGAGTAGCCCTCGGATGTGATCATGCGGGGTTTTTGCTGAAACAGCGCCTGATTCCTTTTTTGGTTGAAAAGGGCTGTAAGATAAAGGACTACGGGACACACTCGGAAGAGAGCTCGGATTATGCCGATCCCGTGCATCCGCTGGCTTCAGCCATTGAAGCCGGTGAGCACGATTTTGGTATTGTCATTTGCGGCAGCGGGAATGGCGTGAATATGACCGCCAACAAGCACCAGGGGATTCGCTCGGCCCTTTGCTGGAAGGTGGAGATCGGACGGTTGGCGCGCCTGCACAACAATGCAAATGTTTTAGCCATGCCTGCACGCTTTATCTCTGAGGAAACCGCGCTGCAAATTACTGACGTATTCCTTAAAACCGACTTTGAAGGTGGACGCCATTCGCGCCGTATCAATAAAATTGCCTGGAAAGACGAAAATGATGATTTCGACCAGGAGGGGGAAGAAATGGAAGACATGCACGATGATGAGCTTTAAACGACCTCATTAGATGCATTAAATATTTGGTTTTCAATGACCCATATACACGCACAGTTTCTCGTTGATAGTGAAAATAAAGCCTTCGACAAGGTTCATCGGGCCACGCTTGCCCACAACATTGGAAAATACAACGAAGCAGTAGTCCAGGGAAAAAAGCAATACAGCAATCTTGAACTGGCACGCCGCCGGGCTGCCATGCGCCGCTACAGGGCCATCGAAAACATGGAGGACCTGCTGAAAGATTTTGAACACCATTTTAGCCGCCACGGAGGAAAAGTTCTCTGGGCGCAGGATGCTGAAGAAGCTCGGAAAGCTGTGCTGGAGGTACTCGAGAAAAATTATGTGAAGCTGGTGGTCAAGTCTAAATCGATGGTCACCGAAGAAATCGGCCTTACCGAATTCCTGGAAAAGAATGGTATTGAAACCATTGAGACCGATCTGGGTGAATACATCGTTCAGCTTAGCAACGACAGGCCTTATCATATCATCACCCCCATCATGCATCGCTCGGCGGCCGATGTGGCAAAAATCTTTCACGAGAAGTTCGGCCTGTCTGAAACTGCGACCCCTGCAGAGATCACTGCATTTGTGCGCGGCACTTTACGCGAGAAGTTTCAAAAGGCGCAGGCCGGGATTACGGGGGCCAATTTCCTTGTGGCCGGCTCGGGCGCAGTGGCACTTACTGAAAATGAGGGCAATGGGGTGCTGTCCATGAGTATGCCCCCAGTGCATATCGTGGTGACCGGTATTGACAAGATCATCCCTTCGCTGGACGACCTGGATCTTTTCTGGCCCCTGCTGGCTACCCATGGCACAGGGCAGCAGGTGACGGTTTACAATTCGCTGGTAAGCGGGCCCCGCCGAAAAGATGAAAGCGATGGACCCACGCAAATGGTGGTGGTATTGGTTGATAATGGCCGCACCCAGCTGTTGTCGCGCATCCCGCAGCGACGGGCCCTGTCGTGTATTCGCTGCGGAGCTTGCCTGAATGCCTGCCCCATTTACCAAAACATTGGCGGACATGCTTATGGAAATGTGTATTCCGGACCCATAGGGGCCGTGATTATCCCGCATATGCGCGGACTGGCTGAATACAAGCACCTGTCGTATGCTTCGAGCCTTTGCGGCAAATGCACGGAGGTTTGCCCCGTGAATATTGATTTGCACCAGCAGTTGCTCAACAACCGTAACCTTAGCGTTCGCGAGGGCCTGAACAGCAAATGGGAAAAGTGGACCATGCGGGGATTTAGGAAATTCATGGGAAAACGCAAGTGGTTTGATATGCCCAAGGCAGGCATGAAAAACCTGGGGATGCAGATGTTCTTTGGAAAATCGTGGGGTAAACGGCGGACGCTGCCCCGTGTAGCCTCCAAATCCTTTCACGACCTCTGGAAGGAGCAGCAATAAAAAACCCGGTCCATGTAAGGAGCCGGGTGGGGGTGGAGAATATCGGGCTCGAACCGATGACCTCTTGGCTGCCAGCCAAACGCTCTAGCCAACTGAGCTAATTCCCCATTTGCAGTGTGCAAAATTAATAGCTTTTCCTGAAATGACCAAATAAAATTTTTTGTGAAGATGAGACGACTTTTCTGCGCTGTGAAGGTGCCCCTGAACGAAGCCCTGGAAGAGGCGATCGAAGCTTTCAGATTGGAGCTGAATGATGCCCAGGTCAGTTGGGTTTCCACTCAAAACCTGCATCTTACCCTGAAATTCTTTGGCGACACCCCCAACCAGCAGGTGGAAAGCATTATTGAAGCCTTGCATCTGAGTGCAGCCAGTTTCCCTCCATTCATTTTTTCGGTGGAAGGATGCGGCACCTTTGGCAGCAACCGCCAGCCCAACGTGATCTGGCTGGGTATTCGCCAAGGCAAACAACTGGAAGCGCTTTACCACAGCGTGAACCAATTTCTTGCGCCCCTGGGTTATGAGCCTGACCGCAAGCTCTTTATCCCTCATCTTACCATTGGTCGTATTAAATTCATCCGGGATACCGTTGGCCTGAGGGCTCTGGAAAGCGAATTAAAAGGCCAGGAATTCGCTAAAGTGCGCACAGGCTCCTTCTACCTTATGGAAAGCTTTTTGAGGCCTCAGGGGCCCTTATATAAGGTTGTGGAGGAATTTAAACTCGGAGAAGGTCACCGGGCTTAATTTTTACAATGGTCAATTAGTCTCAACCTCAACCTTAAACTTTGAACCCCTAACCTTGACCCCCCCCATGTCCCGCTATATTCACAACCTCATCTCCCAGGGCGAGCACCAACAGCTCGACTTTAAGTTCCAGGTAAACGACAGCCGCAAGATTGCCCGCACGCTGGTAGCTTTTGCCAATACTGACGGGGGAAAACTGCTTATTGGGGTGAAGGACAATGGGGTCATTGCCGGGGTACGCACCGACGAGGAATACCATATGATTGAAGCGGCGGCCAGCATGTATTGCAAGCCGGAGATTGACTTTGCCTTCCGCCCCTGGAACATCGACGGCAAGCAGGTATTGGAAATTGACGTTCCTGCCCTAAAAGTGAAACCCGCTTTTGTGTTGACAGAAGAAGACCGCTGGATGGCTTATGTAAGGGTAGGGGACCAAAACATTCTGGCCACCCCCTTGCAGATCAAACTCTGGAAACGCCAGAACAGCGAGCAGGGCACTGTGATAAAATATTCGGATAACGAACGAATCCTGATGTCTTACCTGAACACACACCCTTTCATAACCCTCAGCAAATTCTCGCGCCTGGCCGATATCCCGCGCTATAAGGCCGAGAACATCCTGGTGAACATGATCAGTGCCGGCCTGGTTGAGATCGGCCAGAATGAACGCTATGTGTGGTTTCGCTTAAGCGAAGCAGGGCAGGAGGAAGAGCCTAGCGCCGGCTGATCTTTTGTGTCGTTACTTCCTTGCCATTGATCAGCTGCACCAAAAGGATACCTCTCGGGAAACCATTCATGTCCAGGGTATTCACCCCCGGTTCAAGGTTGATCTCCGTCAGCTTTTTCCCTGTGATATCGAAAACCTTCAGGGTGCTTGCCTCCGTTGCCCGGATGTTCAGACGATCCTGCACGGGATTGGGATAAAATACCGGCGAAGCATGCTGCTGATCGTCAATGCCTACATAAGGATCAGATTCAACCGAAAATGACCATACCAAGGCATCAGGGGCCTCGGGGCCGTTTTCCTGATCTGCCGTTGGGACGATCTTCCAGTACCAGTCTGACTCATAGGGGAGAAGTTCGCTTCCGTCGGAGAACGCGAAGGTATAGCTGCTCTTTTCTTCAATAAACTCAACCCATCCGATCAGGTCTTCTTCCCCAAGCGCTTCAGTTTGGCCCATATACACGTGGAATCCTACAGGCAATGCAAAAGCAACATCGTGCTCATGCTCCCAGGCAAGGCTGGTCAGTTCGGCTTCCACATCCGTGGCTTCATCTGCAGGCAGCGGGTTAAAGGCCGCCAGGGGATAATCGAAGGTTTCCATTTCGGTTGTAAAAGTCCAGATATCCACAACGGGTTCTTCAGGGACTTCTTCGACGCTGGTCGAGGGGATGACCTTCCAGTAGTAAACCGTTTCAAAATCTAGGATGGGCGTTTCGGGCAGGCTGTAAAAATATGCCTGTTGTCCGGTCACGTAAGGAATCCATGGCTCGAAAAGTTCGACGGGATTTTCAAAAGCAACATCGGTAGCCACCATAAGATGAAATCCTGCAGGCTCTAAAGTATTGGGCTGGTTGATGTATTCCCATCCGAAATGAACCAGGTTGACACCAACCTCTTGCGCCATGTTTTCAGGATAAGGGTTCTGGGGGAGGAGCAAGGTAATTTCGGGCAGTTCTTGTGCACCGATGTCCGGGGTTTCTGTGTCGCGTTCAAAACCATCGATATCAAAATCAACCACGATGGGTTCGGTGATGGGCTGGGCATTTTCGCGCACCACGGTGTTAACCATAGGATCGATATGCAGATCGCCTTCTCCCATAAATGCAACGTTTTCAGTAAAGCTGTTCTGGTCTATGGTAGCGGCGGCCGACTGATATTCTTCAAGGGTTTGAGCTAA
This sequence comes from Bacteroides sp., assembly GCA_036351255.1. NCBI lineage: Bacteria > Pseudomonadati > Bacteroidota > Bacteroidia > Bacteroidales > Bacteroidaceae > Bacteroides > Bacteroides sp. The sequence goes on along the minus strand of JAZBOS010000077.1, from coordinate 4,723 downwards.
CACAGGGGACGTTGAGTTGTATCCGTAAAACAAGAGATTGCTTGAACCCCCTCCACCGGCATAATAAAGGTTGTTATCTGAATTCGCATCCAGATTGGTAAAGTTATTGGTACTTTTAAAGAAGGCGGCAATTTGTCCTGTTCCACCCAGCGTAGGATTGGCCAGGTTGACGAAAATATTATTTCGCAGATCAACCATGTCGGAGCTGTTGTTCAGATAGAAAGCGGCCGAATGATGAAGTGTACTCAGGGCGTCATATTCCAGCATGACCGTATTGTGGTAGATATAGGCCGAAGCAAACGATCTGACTTCGATACCCTTGCTGACGGGGGCGGTCGATAGCTCAGAAGACGGTGCTGCCACCCCGCTCACCATATTGTTGTAAATATAGGCATCGATATCGGTGCCGAAAAGCATGATCCCCGTAGCGGTTTTATTGGTTCCGCCTGTGGCAGTGATATTGTGCAGTACATTATTGTAAATGTTGTGAATCGATTTACGAGCGTTGATGTACATTCCAAAAATGCTGGTAAAGCCCGAATGGGCATTCACAATACGGTTGTCGTAAATATTGAAGGGATTGCTCAGAAAGTCGCTGGGTAAGCCACTGGTGGTGGAAATGGCAGCCGGTGCAGTGGTTCCGTCGCCGATGCGTTCCATATTACTGATGGTGGTGCCATGAATGGTACCCCCGTTCTGACTGCGAAAATAGACCCCGCAAAACACAATATCGTCAACAAGGCTCTCGCCTTCTTCTGTGCTTCCCACAATATTGCCGTAGCTCATCAGGGTAACATCGCTGGTGTTTCCTTCGAAATAATAACCAAAAGCTGTGTTGCTGACCACATTGTCAATGAACTGGTTATTGTTCATGGCGCCATCAATGTTTGTGGGAGCAATTGCCGCATTTACCATCACCCCCTGGGTTTGATACGGATTATTCTTATCCAGTGTGATGCGAGTGTTTTGTACAGTGTTGTAATGGCAGCCATTGGTGCCCGAAGCATTTTTAAACAAAATACCGGTTTCAAGCAGTCCGTCGGGGTTTTGAATGTCCAGTCCGGAAAGGGTTATATAGTCACTCCCCGAGAATTCGAGTCCGCTTTCCAGGTTGGCAATCGTTCCCGGGAAATTTAACACCGGGCGCTCTCCAACACCATCCCATTCAAAAACGATGGGCGCATCAGCGGTACCCGTGACGGTGAACTGGATCGTCTCAGTATGGTTGTAAACCGCATCTCCGGCCAGAACGAAGGTTACGCCACCTGTTACGGTACCAAATTGATTCAGTGAGTCGGCAGCAACCGACAGATCAGGATAATTGGCTGAAGGGATGTTTCTGGTCCCGGTGATCTGCCCCATCAGGCTGGTGGAGGTAAGGATCAAGGCAAACAAAAAAGTAAAGGTTCTTTTCATAAAAATAGGTTTTATGACAGAGCAGCCGCAATGTTACTAAGGGTTCTCTTTGAACCCATAAAGGTAAGAAATATATTTTTTATCAAAAGCAAAGGGTATTCGCTGCATTCAGGCGTACTGCCGCAGGATTTGCCTGACGCTGCCCAGGTATCCCCCGCCAAAAAGGTTCACATGCACCATCAGGGGATACAACTTGGCAATCTCAAGGCCATCACGCCAGTTGTCTTGCAGGGGGTATTCTTCTTGGTATGCCTTGTAAAAAGCTGGATCGAAACCGCCGAACAGCTGCGTCATCCCCAGGTCCATATAGCGGTGACCGAAATATACGGCGGGGTCAATAATGACAGCTTCCCCATTGGGGCCGGTCAGGAAGTTTCCGCTCCACAGGTCACCGTGTACCAGGGCAGGGGGCTCCTTCGGAAAAAAAGCATCCAGTCTGACAAAAAACTGTTCAAAAAGCGTATCCAGCTGAGCGTCTGTTTTGCCACTTTGCCGTGATAGGCGCAATTGCGGCTCTATCCTTTGGGTCATGAAGAAGTCTTTCCAGGATTCACTGAAAGCATTGGTTTGGGGCAAACTGCCAATATAATTTTCGTGGTCCAGGCCAAAATGCTGTGCCGTATGATTGTGCAGCCGGGCCAAGCCTCGCCCGAAATGTTCCCAGAAGTGCTTTTCCTGCCGCCCGCTTTCAAGATATTCCAGCACCAGGAAGTCATGCTTTCCAGCGGTTCCGGTACTAATTACTTTGGGTACCCTGATCTCATTGGCATCTTCCAGCATCTTCAGCCCGCGCGTCTCTGCCTCAAACATACCAGGGTAACGGCTGCCATGGTTGTATTTCAGGAAATAAAAACCCTGATCCGTCTTCACCACCCGGGCATCATTGATGCACCCGCCTCCGACAGACCGGATCTCCGACAGGACTGGTGCAAGCCCAATTTGCTGTTGGATGATATAACCAAGTTCTTTTTGAATTTCCGAAGGAAGCATTTAGTGTTGTCGGGTTGTCTTTATTAAGAAATCCGAAGGTTTCGGGTCTTAAGTTTAAGTGTTGTTCCGCTGGCCAGCGGATTGGCAAGTTGTCATTGTTGTCATTGTTAAGATCAAAAATCAAAATCCTTAATCCCTGCCAGCCGGTTTACCCGCCGAAGGAGGTCAGGCTGGGTTATTCTAAAATCAAATCATCTTTCTCAACCTCAACCTTAACCTTAACCTCAACCTCAGCCTTAACATTGAACCAGGAACCCCAAACTCCTAACCTTGAACTTTAAACCTTTAACCTAATACGCCCGCTCGTTTCTTCCCTCAATGTAGTTGATGAAGGATCGGTTGACTACTTTATTTCCCCCGGGGGTCGGGTAATTGCCAGTGAAATACCAGTCACCGGTATGTCCCGGGCAGGCGGTATGCAGGTCTTCAATGGTCTGGAATACGATCTCAATGTTGGCTTTCACCTGCGGGGGATGAAGCATTTGGGCTATCTTGGCAGAGATCTCTTCCGGGCGGAAGGGCTTGTAGATGTCTTTCACGCAGTTGGTGGTTTCCTCCCTGGGCAGCATCTCCTGTTCCTTACAGCGCTTGTACACATCGCTGATTACCCCTGCCTGCCCCGTTTCCTTCAGCAGTTCGATGGCGGCGCGGAAGGCAATGAATTCATTCAGGCGCGCCATATCAATGCCGTAACAATCAGGATACCTGATTTGAGGGGCCGAGGAAACAATGACGATCTTTTTGGGTCCCAGCCGGTCAAGGATCCGGATGATACTTTTTTTCAGGGTGGTTCCACGAACAATGCTGTCGTCAATTACCACCAAATTGTCTTCTCCACGGCGGACCACTCCGTAGGTTACATCATAAACGTGGGCTACCAGGTCATCGCGGGCACTGTCGGCGGTAATGAAGGTACGCAGTTTGGCATCCTTCACTGCTATCTGCTCGATGCGCGGGCGAAGGGCCAGGATATTCTCCAGTTTTTCATCGTCCAACTGGTCGCGTGCTTCAATGATACGATCTTTCTTCACCTGGTCGCAAAACTCGTAGAGCCCTTCCACCATGCCCGAAAACGCCGAAATGGCTGTATTGGGAATGTAGGAGAAAATGGTGTTCTCCAGATCGTGATTGATGGTGTTAAGAATAGCTGGCAGCAGTTGACGTCCCAGCCGCTTGCGTTCCTGGTAAATGTCGGCATCCGTTCCCCTTGAGAAATAGATGCGTTCAAAGCTGCAGGCTGCTTTTTTCTGGGGCTCACGGACGGGCACCTCGGTTGTGGTGCCATCCCGTTTAACAATCAGCGCATGACCCGGTTGCAACTCCTGCACCAGCTCAAGTGGTACATTGAAAGCTGTCTGAATGGCTGGGCGTTCACTGGCAGCCACCAGAAAATCGTCGTTGCGGTAATAAAATGCGGGCCGTATCCCTGCCGGGTCGCGCATCACGAACGAGTCGCCATGTCCGAGCATCCCTGCCACTACATAACCGCCATCCCAGTGCTTGCTGGCGTTCTTCAGCACATTCTGCAAGTCCAGGTGACGTGCAATCATTGGTGAAATAGCTTTTTTCGTATGGCCCTCTGCCTTGAATTTGCGGTACAGATCTTCATTCTCTTCATCGAGGAAGTGTCCCACCTTTTCAAGGATGGTCACCGTATCGCTGGTCTCATTGGGATGCTGCCCGATGTTCACCAGGCTGTCGAACAACTCATCCACATTGGTCAGGTTAAAGTTGCCCGCGATCATCAGGTTTTTCGACATCCAGTTGTTTTCCCTCAGGAAGGGATGTACGGCATCGATGCTGTTGTTGCCAAAGGTGCCATAGCGCAGGTGCCCCAGGTACAGCTCCCCGAAAAAGTCCATGTTGTGCTTCAGCCAGTTCACATCACCCAGGCGCTCGGGGTGATTTTCACCCACTCGTTCAAGGCTGTTGTTGATATGGTCGAAGATAAACTTGATGGGGTTGGGATCATTGCTGCGCATACGGGTCATATAACGTTCCCCGGGAGGCACCCCAAACTTAATGCAGCCCACCCCAGCGCCATCCTGACCCCGGTTGTGCTGCTTTTCCATCAGCAGATACAGCTTGTTTAAACCGTAAAACGCACTGCCATAGTGTGATACATAATACTCCAGGGGCTTCAGTAGCCTTAACAGCACTATGCCACATTCGTGCTTGATCGCATCACTCATCAGAGGGGGTATTAAAATGCAAAGGTAAAAAAGATTGAAGTTATCCCTAGCCCTTTTTGATCAGGAGTTGAGAAAGAGCCAGGTTAAATATTCATAGTTCCTGGTTCAAGGTTTAAAGTTAAGGC
>JAZBOS010000076.1 GCA_036351255.1 Bacteroides sp. | reverse complement strand
GACGAAGGAGCGAGGAGGAATCCCCCGGGAGAACACCTCTGACCGCAGGAGATTCCTGCCCGTCCGGCAGGCGGGTCTCGTTGCTTCGCTTCCCTCGAAATAACAATATAACTTTAAATTTTTAAGCCATGAAAAAGTTCTTTTTCCTTTTCTCTTTTGCCTTTTGCCTTTACTCTTTCGCTTTTGCCCAGCAAGGAATAATCGAATTACCTGCCACAGGCCAGGTCACCAGCTATTATCCCGGCGATGATGGCGACTTGCAAGTGGGTGTAGCTATTCCTGCAAATCGGTTTACTGAGAATGGTGATGGGACAATTACTGATGTATTTACTGGCCTTGTGTGGGCAAAAGATGGCAACCTCATTGCCACAAGAAATCCCTCCTTTGACCAGGACAGGACTGTCGGGGATGGTGATATTGACTGGAAGACAGCTTTGAGTTATATTGAGCTGCTTAACGAGGAGAATTACCTGGGGTTTACCGACTGGCGAATGCCCAATATGGTAGAACTGCGGTCGCTTGTGAATCTTGAAGTACCAAATATCGCCCTCCCACCGGATAATCCATTCATCAACCTGCAAGACCTGTATTGGAGTTCAACCACTTCCGAAAAACTACGAAGCCTTGCAATATGCGTTCTGCTTCAGGAACATTATGCACATTCCAATATCATTAACCCGGCAGGAGAAACCGAGGAATTTGCAAAGGATCCGGATATTACCGGGGCCAATTACTGGAAATATTACCTGTTGCCGGTAAGAGGAAATGAAGATGATGGATTAATTCAAAACCCAGTTACAGGTCAACGATATACTTTTTATACCGGTGATGATGGAGATTTAAATGAAGGCATAAACTGGCCCACACCCAGGCTGGTGGACAACAACAACGGAACAATTACTGACCGGCTAACCGGGTTGATGTGGACGCAGGATGCCAACCTGATGCTCACCCGAAACCCCGAATTTGATACAAATCAGTGGGTTGATGGTGCAATCAACTGGCAGCACGCCCTGGATTATGTGGCGTTGTTAAATTCAGAAAATTACCTTGGCCACAATGATTGGCGCATGCCCAACCGAAATGAGATGACCAGCCTTGTAGATATAAGCCGAAGTAACCCGGCAATGCCCGAAAGGTATCCGTTTATAAATGTTACCGGTTTCAATTATGACCAGGCTTACTGGACCTCCACTACCCGGGCAGACGAAACAGACCAGGCCTGGATGGTTTGGTTCACCGATGGAATGATGGGTGGTGGAAACAGGCTGCAATACTTAAAAACAGCAAGTTGGCATGTATGGCCTGTTCGTACTGACAACAATCCTCTTCCAACATCGTCGATAAACGGGACAATAACCCTTGATGGAAACCCTTACCCAAGAGCCGAAATAGAACTGAGTGGCCCCATTAGTGGCTTCACACGCACGAATCTGAACGGAGAATTTGAATTTAACCATTTACCAAATGGCGAATATACGGTCACTCCTACCCATAAATACGCTCGTTTTGAACCACTTTCGTGCAGTGTCAATTTAAATAACAACACGGCAACATGCAATTTTGATGCAAGTTACACAAGGGCTTATGGTTGGGTAGATATCAGCGAAAAACTATTCCCGGTAGGTGGTGCTGCCGGAGGTTGCCTCTCGGATATTTGGTTTATTGGAAATGAAGGATGGATAACCAACAGTTGTTTTTACAAAGAAATTTACCATACAACTGACGGTGGTGAATCATGGGATGTACAGTCGACCCTTGGAGAAACCCATGCAATTTACATGTTGTCCTCTGAAATTGGCTATGCCGGTGGAGAAAGCGGAATACTTTGCAAAACCATCGATGGGGGCCAGAACTGGAACTTCTTTGGTATATCCCCTGGCCAGATAAGAAGTATAGGATTCTCCCCTGATGGTTCTATGGGGTGGTGCGGCTGCGCGGAAGGCTGGATCGCTGAGATCACGGAAACAGGGCTGGCACCGCAAAATACCGGCACTTACAGCAACTGGGATGCCATCTCGTTTGGGTCCAATGATTATGGTTGGGCAACAGCCTGCTTCGGACGGAAATTGATCTATGATGAGGGGACCTGGACCTTTTACGGCGGGGCACAATATTTCCCCTGTTTTGGTGATGTGCAGTTTAACTCCCCCGACCAGGCGTGGTTAAGCTATGGTGGTGAAATACTCCGCCTTAGGGATGGTATATTTGGACATTTTTATGAAGATACTGCACAAAGTATACAGGGCGTTTTCACGCTCGGCCTCGACACTGTCTGGGCAGTGACAACAGGCGGAGATATCCTGGTTACTTCACAGGGAAATGCAGATACTGTGCATTTCAGT
>JAZBOS010000075.1 GCA_036351255.1 Bacteroides sp. | reverse complement strand
TTGTCTGGTAAACCTTCATGTTAAAATGTCTTATAATTGTTTGATTGCTGAAATTTAGGGCTGCAAAAGTATAAAAAACTGCTTAATAATAAAAACAACAGGATCAAATAATTGAATTAATTGCATTTATGACCCCGTCCCATTTGTCTTTACCCATTTTAGCGCCAATGACCTCGATTACATTTCCCGCCAGAATGGACCCCAGCAGGCCGCATTGATCCGGTGGATAATTCCTGGTTAGCCCATAAAGAAATCCCGATGCGTAAAGGTCCCCCGCGCCCGTAGTATCCAGTGGTTTTACTTCTATCGCTCCGACCTCGAAAACGTTTTCACCCTGACGGACCAATGATCCCTCCTCACCGATTTTCACAACCGCCATATCACAGATCGCAGCCAATTCATCCAGTGCCTTCCTGGGGCCAAAACCGGTAAGCACCCTGGCTTCCTCTTCATTGGCAAAAAGAATATCGACATAGTCCTTTACCATCTGCCTGAGGAAATCAAGGTTTTCCTCAACGACATTGTAGCTGGCCATGTCAATGGATATTGTTAACCCGCTTTCTTTTGCCAGAACAAGAGCTTTCCTGAGCAGGTCATGGTTCTGGACCATGTACCCTTCAATATGAAAATAATCAAACCCCTGAAACTGATCCGGTTCAAGGTCATCGGCATTCAACTCCACCGCAGCCCCCAGGTGGGTGGCAAAAGTCCGTTCGGAATCTTTGCTGATCAGAGCCACGGCTCTGCCGGAATGGGTATTGCTGAAGAACAACCTGGGAGTGATTCCGCATTTCAGCAGGTCATTTTGAAAGGCCTCTCCAAAGGCGTCCATCCCGATCTTTCCCAGGAAGGCAGTTTCCACACCCAGCATGGCAAGGCCATTGATGGTATTGGCGGCTGAGCCCCCGGAGGTGATCCGTCTTTCAAGGTGTTCCGTCGCTTTCAATATGCGCGTGCTGGTATCCAGGTCAACCAGTTGCATGCTTCCCTTGGGCAGCCCCAGTTCCTCAAGTATGATATCATTGGGTATGGGGGTCATGATATCCACCAAGGCGTTGCCCATTCCAAGAATTCTTGCCATATCCCGATTTTTGGGCAAAAGTAAATCATTATCTTTGATCATTGCTAACCCATATTATGAAAACAAATCCCATTATTGCACCCATCCTGGCCCTATCCTTTGTATTCACCTGCCTATCCTGTGATCAGCGGGTGGGGAAAAAATCCGATTACCCGATCCGTCCGGTCCCTTTTAACCAGGTCAGGGTAACAGACCAGTTCTGGGCACCCAGGATACAGCGCAATGCAGAAGTGACGATCCCCATTGCCTTTCAGCAATCGGAAGAAACCGGCAGGATAAAAAACTTCAAAGTCGCAGCCGGTTTGGAAGAAGGGGGCTTTTGTTCCCTGTACCCCTTTGATGATTCAGATGTATTCAAGATCATGGAAGGTGCGTCCTATTCATTGCAAACCTACCCTGATCCACAGCTGGAGGCATACCTTGATACCCTGGTCTATTATATCAGCCTGGCACAGAAAGAAGACGGGTACCTGTATACCAACCGCACCATTTTAGGCGACAGTGCACATCCATGGGCAGGGAAGGAACGGTGGGAGCTCGTGCATGAGCTGAGCCACGAACTTTACAACCTCGGCCACTTGTTTGAAGCAGCCGTGGCCCACTACCAGGCAACGGGGAAGAGGGAATTCCTGGATGTTGCCATAAAGGCGGCCGACCTTGTGGATGAGAGCTTTGGTGATACAACCTATGTCAATTATCCCGGACACCAGGAGATTGAAATAGGCCTCATTAAGCTGTACCGGGTCACAGGGGATGAGCGTTACCTTGAGCTTGCCAGATTTTTTCTTGAAGCCCGGGAAAATGGCTCCGAATATAACCAGGCACACAAAAAGGTGACCGAACAGGAGTTGGCCGTCGGGCATGCGGTCAGGGCCATGTACATGTATGCCGCCATGACGGATATTGCTGCGCTGACAGGTGACAGGATCTATGAAAGGGCTACTGAAAGGCTCTGGGAAGATGTGGTTTACACCAAAATGTACATTACTGGTGGAATTGGGGCCAGAAGGGGCCATGAAGGCTTTGGAGAGCCTTATGAACTTCCAAACCTTGAAGCTTATTGTGAAACGTGCGCAGCCATTGCCTTTGTGCTCTGGAACCACAGGATGTTCCTGTTAAAAGGCGACGCCAGGTATTACGATGTTATTGAAAGGACACTTTACAATGGACTTTTATCAG
>JAZBOS010000074.1 GCA_036351255.1 Bacteroides sp. | reverse complement strand
TGATGGTGAGGGTAGTGCTTTCTGCACACTGTCCCTCATCAGGGGTGAAGGTGTAAGTGGTGGTCTCCATGTTGTTCAGGGCCGGGCTCCAGCTGCCGCTGATGCCATTGTTGGACAGTGTGGGCAGTTCATCCAGGAACCCGCCGGCACAAATGGCCTCCACAGGATCGAATTCCGGGCTGAGGATGGGGTTCACCGTGATGGTGAGGGTGGTGCTTTCGGCACACTGATTCTCATCCGGGGTGAAGGTATAGGTGGTGGTCTCCAGGTTGTTGAGGGCAGGCGTCCATGTGCCGGTGATGCCGTTGGTGGACAGCGTTGGCAATGCCTCAAGGACACCGCCTGCACAGATGGCCTCTACGGGATCGAAGGTGGGGGTGACGATGAGGCTGGGGGGACAGGACACCGTGATCACGAAGCTGCAGCTACTGACACAGCCGTGCTCGCTGGTAAAGGTGTAGGTGACCGTGAATTCGCCCAGGGCTTCGCAGGAGGGGATGAAGTACCAGGCATCTTCCGTGCCGTTGTATTCCACGCCCTCCCCGGCATAGACACCGCCGGCGGGCAGGCTTCCCGTGAGGAGGACAGGATCGTCGTTGCACCAGATGCCCATGTCGGCCTGGCAGATCATCTCCGGCAGGGGATGTTCGGTGATGGTGACGCTGGCCACTGCGGTACAGGTGTTTTCGCCGGTGACGGTCACGGTATATCCGCCGGATTCACTGACGGTGATGCTTTGGGTGGTTTCCCCGGTGTTCCAGAGCCAGGCGGTGGCAGCAGAGGCTGTCAGGACGGTCTCCCCGTTTTCACAGAATTCCGTGAGGCCCGAGATGCTGGCCTCGGGCAGGGGCAGCACCTGGATGGTGAACAGGCAGAACGACGTTCCGCAGTCGTTGGTTTCAGTATAGGTCACCAGGTAGTCGCCGGGGGTGACGGGATTGAAGCCGGTGATGGGTTCGCCCTCCAGGGTATAGATGCCGGTGCCCCCCGTAAGCTCAATGTATTCACTGCCGGCGCAGACCGTGATGTCGTCGGGGCAGTTGACTTCAGGCAGGGGCAGCACGTCGATCACAAAGCTGCATTCTTTGGGGAAGAGGCCCACGACCACCATGTGGTAGGTAACCACTGCTTGTCCTGCGCCGGCTTGTTGGGGGTCGAACATATATGCCTGGGTGTCGGCATCGAGGTAAACGCCATTGCCGCTGTATGTGCCCCCTTCGGGCAATGCAGCAGGCAGGACAAAGGGCGGGATGTTGATGCAAACCTGCTGGTCGGCAGGGCAGAAAATCCCTGGTTCTTCCATAAAGTTCCATCCGGTATTGTTGCCCAGGTCCTGCGAGTTGTACACGTTGAAAGTGGCTCCGCCCGTGGCGTTCATGTCCTTCAATAGGATATAGTTGCCGTTGACTTCGCCTTCAGTCTTGGAGAAGGTGGCCTGGCTGCCTTCGGTGAGCGAGTGGATCTGGATGGGTTGTTCGGCATGGCCCCAGAATACGAGGTCGTCGCCCAGGGTTTGGGTGCTGCCGGCCTGGATCTGGTAGTCCTTGCCGGGCGTCATCACCAGCCTCTGGAAGCTGTTATTCCCTTTAATGACAGCATTGCCCATGAAGGTGGCCTCGCCGAAGGTGTTATTGTTATCAATGCTGGCGTTGGCGTTGAACAGGATTTTTTGGAAATGGCCGCCACCCAGCAGGGAGGCATCCGGGTTGAGGATCACCTCGTTGAAATTGTTGTTGCTGCGCAGGGTGGAAGAGCCCACGGCGGTGAGCACCACCACCTTGTTATAGGTGATGTCACCCGTGGCTGTGCTCCAGAACCCGGTGATGGCGGGGGTGAGGATGATCTCGGAGGTGCCGGCGGCCAGGGAGAAGTTGTTTCCGTTGACATACCAGGCCTGGCTGGAGGTGGAACCAATGGTAATGACAGATGCCCCGAGCTGAAGCCCCCGCAGATTGTTGTTGTCGGAGATGAAGCGCCGCAGGGAGACGGGCTTGCCATTGGTGTTCAGCGTCCCGAAGTTCAGGTAAAGGTCGTTGGTGGCGATGTCGAGAGGATCCACCAGGGTCCAGACGCCTCCCACGCCGTTGAAATAGACGTCGTTGTTGAATATCCTTCCTGCAGTGGCAATGGTATAGGTTCCTTCCGCAGGGGTGAGCCCTTCAAAATAGACCTTCCCGCTAAAGGCAAAGTCCATGTTTGCATTCAGGCTGAGCGAGCCAAAGATGCGCAGATTGTTGGAGCCGGAAGTGGTGTTCAGTATGGGCTGATAAGTGACGTCAGTCCAGCTCATATCCTTGCATTCGGCATTGGTGATGTTGATGGTGACGGTTTGGCCGGTCTGGCTGAAGGAGTTCTCGTCGAAGATGGCGTGGTCGAGGCGTGTGGGCATGCAGAAGCCGCCTTCGCCGCCGCTCTCGGCCGACCAGTGGCTGACGTCGTTCCAGTTGCCGCTGCCTCCCACCCAGTAGAGGTTCTGGGGTTCTTCGGTAAGGGTCCAGCCGGTGTTATTTCCTGAGTCCATCGAGTTGTTGGCGATAAAGGTTGCGCCGCCTGTGGCGTTGATGCCCCGCAGGTCCATGCGTGAGACGGTGACCGTTCCGCTGACCTTGCTGATGGTGGTCTGGGTGGTGGTGGAGTTCGACCAGAGGGTGATGGGCATGGCGCAGGGCCCTTCGGTACGCAGGTCCCCGAGGATGGTTTGGGTCCGTCCTGATGCCAGGGTGTATTGGTTTCCAGAGGTAAGGATCAGGGTGCCAAAAGTATTGTTGCCAGTGATGCCGCCGCTGCCGTTGAGGGTGACATGGCCAAAGGTGCCGTTATCGCCTCCAAAGGAAGCTGTGCCATTGACCAGCAGGGTATCAATATCATTGTTGTTGCTGCTGATGGATCCATTGGAGTAAAAGTCGATTTTCTGAGCGGTGATCCCGCCTGAGACGCTGGCAGGGTTGTAAAACGTCAGGGTGTGGAATGACGAACCCGGGGCAGAGACGCTGGCACCTCCCGAGGTGGCTTCACTCACCAGGTCGTGGAAGTTCAGTGCCGTGCCGGTATTCCTGAAATAGGGCCTTCCACCGGTAAAGCGTATCAGGGCGTTGGTGGCGTCAAAGGTCAGGTTGGTGCCGTTGACCGAGAAGGCGTAATAGGTATAATAATAGGAGGAGGAATAAGTAAGGGTTAGGGTGGAGGCATCCATCAGCAGGGTCCTGGTGCTGGTATTTTCGGCCAGCAGGCGACCCAGGGTGACATCCTGGTTGTTGAAGTCAAGGCCACCCTTGTTCAGATAAAGGATGTAAGCCCCGCTCATGGCCAGGGCATCCTGCAGGACATACAGGCCGGTGCCCTGGAAGTAGAGGTTGCGTTTGAAGGTTTGCCCGGCTGAGGTAATGGTGCTGAGGGGCTCGGCGGATTCAAAATATACGTCGCCCAGGAAGTTGTAATTCATGGCATCGGCCAGGGTGAGTGAACCATAAAGAGTCAGGATGGTGGAGGTTGGTCCTGTCAGGATGGGGCTGTTGGTGACGCCGGTCCAGTTCATGCTCAGGCAATAGGCATTGGCTGAGGCGTCGCCGTTGATGGTGACAGTTTGGCCGGGGGCATCGAAGGAGTTCTCGTCGAAGATCACATGATCAAAGCGTGTGGGGACGCAATAGCCGCCTTCGCCTCCGCTTGTACTGGCCCAGTGGCTGATGTCTTCCCAGTTTCCTGTACCACCTACCCAGTATAGGTTTTGGATGCCTGGCAGGTTGATCACCCATCCGGTGTTGTTGCCCAGGTCGATGGCATCGTTGGCGATGAAGGATGCACCGCCCGTGGCATTGAGGCCCTGGAGGTTGACGCGCTCGAGGGTGATGGTGCCGCTGGCCTTGCTGAAGATGGCCTGGCTGGTAGTCGAACTCGACTGGATGATGATGGGATCGCCACAAGTGCCCTGGGCAACCAGGTCGTTGGTGATGGTTTGGGTCTTGTTGTAGGTGAGGGTGTACTGCTTGCCGGGTGAAAAGGTCAGGGTGCCGAAGGTGTTGTTGCCGGTGATGGTGCCATTTCCGTTCAGGGTCACCTGGCCATAGTTGTTGTTGCCGCCCAGGGTGGCATCGCCATGGATGGTCACCTGTCCGTAGGTGCCGTTGTCGTTGCCGAAGGTGGCATTGCCGGCCACTTCAATGACCGCCATGTTATTGCTGCTGCCGACGATGTAGCTGTTGCCCCCAATGATCACCTGGGCGATGGTATTGCCCCCATACAGGCTGACAGAGTTATTGGTGGTGACATGGTTGAAAGTGCTGGCCGAGCCATAGATCTTGGTCTCACCTGTGGTGGCTTCACTCAGCACATTATGGAATACCAGCCCTGTCCCGTTATTTCTCAAATAGGGCCTGGCTCCGGTATATCGAATGAGGGAGGTGCCACTGTCGAGGGTCAGGTTCGTTCCGTTGAAATCCAGGGCATAATAAGTATAGCTGTAAGAGCTGGAATAGCTCAGGGTCACTGTGGAGGCGCCCAGATCAAGGCTTCTTTCATTGGTGGTGGTCGAAAAGAAGCGGTAAAGGCTTACGGTCTGATCGTTCAGATCAAGGCCGCCACGATCGAGGTAGAGGATGAAATTCCCCGTGATCTCAAAGGCATCGGCCAATTGGTAGGTGCCGGTTCCCTGGAAATACACGTTTCGTTTGAAGGTTTGCCCGGCAGAGGTAATGGAATTCAAAGGGATCTCGGAAACAAAGAAGATATCACCCAGGAAGTTGAAGCTCATGTCGGGGCTCAGGGTCAGGGATCCGTGCAGGTTTAATTTTTTGGAAGTGGCTGCATAGAGGGTGGGGGCATTGAGCACACCTGTCCAGGTCATGTCCTGGCAAAAGGCATTCTCGGAGGCGTCGCCGTTGATGGTGACGATTTGCCCGGGGGCATCGAAGGAGTTCTGGTCGAAGATGACGTTGTCAAAGCGTGAGGGGACGCAATAGCCGCCTTCACCGCCGCTCTCGCCGGACCAATGGCTGATGTCTTCCCAGTTGCCGGTGCCTCCCACCCAATAAAGGGTTTTGGGGGCCGGCAGGTTGATCACCCAGCCGGTATTGTTTCCCAGGTCGGTGGCTTCATTGGCGATAAAGCTTGCGCCCCCGATAGCATTGAGGCCCTGCAGGCTGACAAAGTTCAGGGTCACTGTCCCTGAGGCCTTGCTGAGGGTGGTCTGGCTGGTGGTGGAACTGGACTGGATAACGATGGGTCCGGCGCAGCTTCCCTCGGCCAACAGGTCGCCGGTGATGGTCTGGGTCTTGTTGTAGGTGAGGGTGTATTGATTGCCGGCGGTAAGGGTGAGGGTACTGAAAGTGTTGTTGCCGGTGATGGTGCCATTGCCGTTCAGGGTCAATTGATTCCAGCTGTTGTTGCCATTGAGGGTGGCATTGCCCTGGATACTGACCAGCCCGTAAGTGCTGTTGTCGTTGCTGAAACTGGCTTCTCCGGCCACATTAAGAATGGCTATGTTATTATTATTGCTGCTGATATAACTGTTGCCTTCCACGGTCATTTGGGCAATGGTATTGCCCCCTGATAAGCGGGCACTGTTATTGGTGGTGACCTGGTTAAAGGTGGTACCGGAGGCATAAATCCTGAATTCGCCCGTGGTGGCTTCACTCAGCACATTATGGAATACCAGTCCTGTCCCGTTATTTCTCAAATAGGGCCTGGCTCCGGTATATCGAATGAGGGACGTACCGCTATTGAGTATCAGGTTTGTGCCGTTAAAATCCAGGGCATAATAAGTATAGCTGGTTGAACTGGAATAGCTCAGGGTCACTGTGGAGGCGCCCAGATCAAGGCTTCTTTCATTGGTGGTGGTCGAAAAGAAGCGGTAAAGGTTTACGGTTTGATCATTCAGGTCCAGTCCGCCGCGATCCAGGTAAAGGTAGAAGTTACCGCTGATGGAGAACGCATCGGATAACTGGTAAGTCCCGGTGCCCTGGAAATAGACATTGCGTTTGAAGGATTGGCTTGCTGAAGTGATGGTATTCAGGGGTGCTTCCGATTCAAAAAAGATATCGCCCAATAAATTGAAAACCATATCGGCGCTGAGGGTGAGCGAGCCGTGCATCTTAAGCTTTTTGGTATTGGCGGCATAGAGGGAAGGGGCGTTCAACACCCCTGTCCAGATCATGTCCTGGCAATAGGCTGTTTCTGAGGCGTCGCCAAGGATTGTGACGGTTTGTCCGGGGGCGTCGAAGGAGTTGTGGTCGAAGATGACGTTGTCAAATTTTGTAGGAACGCAGAATCCACCCTGACCGCCGCTCTCGCTGGCCCAGTGGCTGATGTCTTCCCAGTTTCCGGTACCTCCCACCCAGTAAAGGTTCTGGGTGGCCGGCAGGTTAATTACCCAACCGGTGTTGTTGCCCAGGTCGATGGCGTCGTTGGCAATGAAGGTGGCCCCGCCCGTGGCATTGAGGCCCTGGAGGTTTACCCGTTCCAGGGTGATGGTGCCGCTGGCCTTGCTCAGGGTCGACTGGGTGGTGGTGGAGTTTGACTGGATGATGATGGGTTCCGCGCAGGTCCCTGCTGCAATAAGATCATTGAGGATGAACTGGGTCCGGCCAGCCGTCAGGGTATATTGTTTCCCGGCCGCAAAGGTCAGGGTACCAAAGGTGTTGTTGTCGCCGGTGATGGAACTGTTTTCAGGCATGGTAACCTGGTTATAGGTGCCGGTGTTGCCGCCCAGGGTGGCAGTACCTCCGAATGACAAGATGTTGATGTTGTTGTTGCTGCTGCCGATGGACCCATTGGACATAAAAGTCAGGTTATCAACGCTATTGGCAGTTCCAGAAAGGGATCCGGGGGCATTGAAAACCACATTGCTGAAGGTAGAATTGGAACCATTGAGGAGACCACTCCCGGAACTGGATTCAAAAAATACATCATTGAAGGTGAGTCCCACCCCCACATTGGCAAAATAGGCGCGGTAGCCGGTTAGCCGGATGGTGGAAGCTTCCCCGCTGAAGGTCAGGTTGGTGCCGTTGACCAAGAAGGCGTAATAGGTATAGGAGGAAGAGCTGGAATAACTTAGGGTGATGGTAGAGGTGCCCAGGGTAAGGGTGCGCACCGTCGTGTTGTCGGCGATGAATCGGCTGGCTGTCAGGTCGTGGTTGTTCAGGTCGAGCCCCCCCTGGTAAAGGTGGACGTTATACGCCCCGTTAATGCTGAGGTCATCCTGCAGGGTATACGAGCCGGCTCCCTGGAAAAAGATATGGCGCTTGAAGGTGTGGCCTGCCATGGTGATGGTGCGGCCTTCCTCCTCTGACATGAAATAGACATCTCCGGAGAATTGAAAGTCCATTCCTTCGGTAAGGGTAAATGATCCATACACGTTGAGGGATTGCGTGTATGCCCCTGCCAGAGTGGGAAGGTTTTGGACGCCTGTCCATTCCATGGCAAGGCATACGGCAACCTGGTCAATGGTGACTATGGCGCCTGCTTCCGGGAAGGAGTTGCCATCAAAGATGACCTGGTCAAATTGTGTTGGCGCCTGGGTGTGAAAAACCGTCCCCCCTGAGGTGGTTGCCCAGTGGTTTTGGAAATCTGACCAGTTGCCTGAGCCACCGACCCAGTAATAGTTGGCTGCGAAAACATTTATGCTTGCCAGGATGGCAATCAGGCAAACAAACAATAACTTTTTCATGATGAGGAATTTGGTGAAGAATAGGAATGTTATTGATTATTAATGATTTATGTCATATGGATACATGCTTTAAGCCAAGGCTGGGCCCTGGTCCCATTGGAAAAAGCATAATTTACTTTTCACTTTACTATTCTACGAAGATCGGGAAAGCCTGTTTTCCGTGAAACACGGAATTTTGCATATGAGGCTGTTTTTTGAAGAGAGGAAAGGATGTAATAATGTGATGATTTGATAATGAGAAGATTAGCATATTAGCGGATGAAATGGCATAGGGCAAGGGGCATGGGGCTAGGAGAAGAAAGAAGTGAGAAGTGAGAGAA
Source organism: Bacteroides sp. (assembly GCA_036351255.1). Lineage (NCBI taxonomy): Bacteria > Pseudomonadati > Bacteroidota > Bacteroidia > Bacteroidales > Bacteroidaceae > Bacteroides > Bacteroides sp. Next base: position 7,628 of record JAZBOS010000074.1, on the reverse strand, counting down.
AAGAAGTGAGAAATGAGCCAACAGCCAAAGGTTTGGTTGAGGCGTTGAAAGCCTGCCTGACGGCAGTCAAGGTTCAAGGTTACTGCCCGAACTCCCCCTTTGGAGAGCCTGTCCGCTGGCCAGCGGAGGGTTGGGGGGAGGTCATTGGGTTTCTGGTTTCTGGTTTAAGGTTCGGACTTAGAGGTTTGGGGTTCAAGTACCAATTTAAAAGTTTCAGGTTTAAGGTTCGAAATTGCAGACCCGAACTCCCCCTTAGGAGGGGGTTGGGGGGAGGTTCTTTGAAAATTGTTGTCAATGTTGTCAATGTTATCATGTCAATGATTATTAGTCATTGGGGAGATTCTTTGTGTCATTTTGTGTTTTTCATTTGTGTGAATTTGTGGACAGGATTTTTTCCACAAATGGCCACAAATGTTAAGTTCCACAAATGTTCACAAATAAGATTTTTCTCTTATTTTCTCATCTCTCACTTCTCACTTCTCACCTCTTACCTCTCCCTCTCCAGTGCTTCGATGCGTATGAGTAGTTCGTCGATGGCTTTTTGCTGGGCTTCGATCAGGGCTTGCTGTTCCTGGACGGCTTTTACCAGGACGGCGCTTACCTCGGCATAGTTGATGCCTTTGAAGCCATCCACCTCATTGGTGAAAACCAGTTCGGGGATGACCTGTTCGAACTCCTGGGCGATGAAGCCGATGCGTGTGCCGTATTCTGGGTTGTTTTTCCAGGTGAATGACACCCCGCGCAACTGCAGGACTTTCTCCAGACCACCCTGGAGGGTGTGGATGTTTTCCTTCAGCCGTGCGTCGGAGGTGGCAGTGGTGAGGGTGCCGTCGGAGGTGCGGTTGACCACCCCGGAATAGGCTCCTGAGCCAATGGCCCTGAAGCGGCCATTGCCGTTCACATCAAGCGCCTGTGTCGGGGCGGTATTTCCTATGCCAACATAGGCATTCGATTGCTTGGCAAAAATGGCCGTATTCCCGCCATTGTTATAGATGTTTAAACCCCCGGAAGAGGAGTGATTGAAAATGGACCATTTCACATTTGTTCCTTCGTAAATCCGGAACCCAGCATCCTGCCCCACGTTTGATTGAAGGTACATAAAAGCGTTGGGGAATCCTGTGCCCTTTAAGTGCAGACCGGCTTCGGGAGAAAATGTTCCTATGCCGGTATTTCCGGAGATATAAAACTTCCCTCCTGAAAAATATCCGGAAAAGCCCTCAGCAGAGGATGTATATCCCCTTATTCCATAAGAAACACCACTGGTGGCTATTGCATGGGCATATATCCCCGTTCCTTCTGTGCTTGCGGTTGTGAAATGCCCGCCATAGTTTGCACCACTGGTTCCAGTCGCCAAAGCTTGAATGGCAATATTAGGCGAGGTGCCATATACTCCCCTGCCACCCGAACTTAAACTATTGAAATACCCGCCAAAGGTAAGCCCTGTTTGAGCGGTAGCAGATGCCATTACCCCTGATCCTTCAATGCTTTGGCTTAGGAAATGGCCTCCATACGCTGGTCCGGTTGAGGCATTAGCCTCGCCCCTGACGCCAGTAAAGGCTGAGGTTCCTTGTACGCCAACACCAATGCTGCTCTCACTCTGGAAATACCCTCCAAAGGTAGGCCCGCTTTGCGAAGAAGAAAAACCAAGGACTCCTGAACCTTCGTTGCTTAAGTTTTGAAAAATTCCTCCGTTGGCTACCCCGGAAATAGCTGATGCAACGCCCTTGACACCGGTATTTGGCGCAGTTCCTAACACCCCTATACCGCTGCTGCTGAAACTTTCGAAATAACCTCCATAAGCACTACCACTGCCAAGGGTCGAAACACCCTTAACAATTATATCGTGATCGCTTTGGGCGTGCAAGGTAGCATCGGGGGTTGAAATGCCAATCCCAACTTTGTTAAAAGAAGGAATAAAAACGAAATTGGGGTCCCCATCCAGCGCACCATTATTATTGAATTGCACCTGATTGTTGGAGCCACCGGGTGCAGATTCCCCGCTGTTTTTTGAATAAAGGGCGTAAGGTACGCTCAGCAGGGGCGTGGTGGCCAGCTCTGCAAAGCTGCTGCCGCCTGCGGGATCGAATTCTACCTTCAGGCTTTTGGGCTCCATTCCCCAGTCGATGGTGGCCATGCTGCCCTGGAGGATAACGCCATCGCCAATCATTAAATTCACCAGGCCATAGGCGTTGGTTTGGGTGGTGTGGGTTTCCTGGTAAAGGACAGTGCTTCCCTGCATTACGCTTACGCGGAAGCTGAGCTGCTGGCTGGCATAGACATTGCCCTGGGCATCGCGCACGGCCAGCTGGAAGTTGAACTGCTCGGGCACCTGGGCCAGGGATAAGAAACTAAGGGCCAGCAAAGCCAGCAAAAGAATGGTTCGGGTTAATGTTGGTTTCATTTTCTTAGGTTTTACTGGTTATTTTATCAGGCTGACCTTGATAACTTCCCACGTGCCGTCGGCAAAGACTACCCGCATGAAATACATGCCGGGATGCAGGTCGCGCATGGAGATTTGGTAGGGATTGCTGGTCAGCTCCTGTCCGTTAAAATGCATGACCGTTATGCCTCGCATATCGATCAGGCTCAGGTGCCGGATCTGGTCCTTGCCGTTCTCTGAAACCTGCACATTCACCCAGGATCGGGTGGGGTTGGGGAAGGCCTTGACCTGAATTGCCCCGTTCAACAGGGGGATGTCGGTGGACGGGTCAAGGGGTGGCTGGTGGAAACCCAGCAGTGCGGTATATCCCCCGGCGCTGAAGGTGCCGATGGCCAGTTCGCCCAGGCTGTATTCCACAAAATAGCCTGCGGCCTCTCCCTGGAATCCGCTTGCGGACACCAGGGCGCGCTCCTGGTACTGGGCCCACAAGGGCAGGGACAGGAGGAGGCAGGAAAGGAAGATCAGGGGTTTCATAGGTTCAAGGTTTAAGGTTCAAGGTTTAAGGTTCAAGGTTAAGGTTAAGGTTAAGGTTAAGGTTAAGGTTGAGGTTGAGGTTAAGGTTAAGGTTAAGGGTTGTCAGGTATCGGGTTTCATAGCTTGTCCGCTAGCCAGCGGATTTGCCTCACCTCTCACTTCTCGCTCAGGCTCTGCAGGGCTCTTTCGAGGCGTTCGAGGCGGGCGTTGATTTCAAGGTTTTCTTGTTTGAGGCGGTCGTTTTCGGTTTTCAGTTCCTGGATGGCGTTTACCAGGGCCACGTTGATGGGGTGGATGTTGAAGTCGAGGTAGCCGTCTTCGGCTTCGGAAACGGCTTCGGGGAAGACCTGCCGGACTTCCTGGGCCACGAAGCCCACCTGTTCAATGCCGGAAGTGAGCTGCCGGGGATTACTTTCATTGTAGACAAACCGCACGGCACGGAGGGCTGTGATTTCATCCAGTCCTTTTTCGTAATCGCCCAGCAGGGTTTTCAGCCTGAGATCAGAAGAGGTAGCCCATGCGGTGCCGCCTTCCGTTTTATAGGCATTGCCCACCACATGGAGTTTCTGGGTGGGAGCTCCTGTACCGATACCTACCCTTCCATCGGGATTGATACGAAACAGTTCTGCACCTCCGGGCCCTGCATAAAAGCGGGTTTCCCCCGTACCACCGTCCAGGTTGAAATAGAGAATTCCTGTGCCAAAAGAATTTATGATTAAATTGTTATTTGAAGAAGCCCTGATAGATGGACGGGTGGGTGAATTAAGAAAACCTGAATAAAGATCCAGGTAGTCGCCCACGCTGAGCTGCTGGCGGGGGGCCGCGGTAAGAATACCCGTTTTCCCATTTTTGAGTACGGTGAAGGCATTTTTTGTGGTTTCTGTGGAGGTCCCGATTCCAATCTCAAAAAGAGGGTCGGTTTCTATCCAGTTATTTGCATTTCCGCCTCCAATGTTGTAATACCCAATAGCCATTCCTGAAAAACTAGAAGCGGTTGTGAAAAGTCCCATTGCCGTGGAATAGTCTCCCGAAGCGGTTGTATTATATCCCATTGCCGTGGACATCACACCCGAAGCGGTTGTAGCATATCCTGTTGCTATTGAATTCATTCCTGAAGCGGTATTATATTCTCCCATTGCAGTGGCGCCATCTTCCGAAGCAGTATTCCCTACGCCCACTGCTGTTGAATAATCTCCCGACGCGGTATTTCCGGCTCCCGAAGCGAATGAATAATTTCCGACATTCCCTTGGTCCCATTGTGTGCCATTTATACCCCCAACCCTGAAAGCTGCCTTATCCGGGTACCACATCATGCGTGTGCCTGCTCCTGAAAATGGAGGGGCCCCTGGGGATGTGGATTTATATTCTCCCACAAAAACCACATTGCCTTCCCCGGTGCCGATGCCACGGGTGTGCAGCAGGGCTGTTGGTGCGTTTGTGCCAATGCCCACTTTCCCGGTATTATAATAAATATTACTTCCAATGGTGGTCCATTGGGAGGCGGGGAGGGTTTGCCACAACACGCCACTGGCCCCGCGGGTAAGCACTTGGCCTGTATTTCCTGAGGTATTGTTATAATCAAACAAGTGGTTTCTGAAGCGGGCTGCCCCGTTTACATCAAGGGTTTGCGTGGGCCCAGTTGTGCCAATACCCGTATTTCCGTTTTTCAGCACGGTGATGGCATTTATTCTGTCAGTAGCCGAAGTGCCGATTCCAATTTCAAAAACCGGGTCGGTACCAATCCAGGTAGTGCTGTTACCTCCCCCCACATTATACCTTCCAATAGCTGTGCTTATGGCACTCGAAGCGATTATTCCCATGCCCAGTGCGGTAGAAGTAACCCCCAAAGCCCTGGTGTTTAAGCCCATGGCAAAAGATCCCGCGCCAATAGCCGCGGTTGAATACCCTGCCGCCACAGAATAAAATCCAATGGAATCGGTGTCCCATTGCTGACCTTCTATATGTCCGGCCCTGAATGCCCCCTTGTCGGGGTACCACATCATTCGGGTGCCTGGCCCGGAAACGGGCAAATTCCCTGGAACGGTTTTTCTTTCTCCCGCAAAAATTACGTTCCCTTGCCCCAGTCCAGTGCCGTAGGTGTGCAATAGGGCAAGCGGCGCGCTGGTTCCAATGCCCACATTTCCATTATTGTAGTAAATATTGCTTCCTGAGGTGGTCCATTGCGATGAGCCGGACGGGTTGTTTTGCCAGATAAGCCCATTTGCGCCCCGGGTGAGTATTTGCCCTGTGGTGCCCGAAGAGTTGTTGTAGTCGAACAGGTGATTTCTTAACCGCACAGCCCCGTTTACGTCGAGGGTTTGGGTGGGTGCATTGGTGCCTATGCCCAGGCGGTTGGTGGAAGGGTTGAACACGAAATTGGCACTGCCTGCAAATACACCGGTATTGTTAAACTGTACCTGGGTATCGGCACCGCCGATGGGTGGCATGGGTCCGACGGGTCCCTGCTCTCCCTGGGGCCCTTCCGGACCTTGTGGGCCTTCAGGACCTATGGGGCCGGGTTCCTCGGTGGTTTTGGCATGGAGGGCATAGGGGACGCTCAGCAGGGGCGTGGTGGCCAGCTCGGCATAGCTGCTGCCGCCGGCGGGATCGAATTCCACCTTCAGGCTTTTGGGCTCCATTCCCCAGTCGATGGTGGCCATGCTGCCCTGGAGGATAACGCCATCGCCAATCATTAAATTCACCAGGCCATAGGCATTGGTTTGGGTGGAATGGGTTTCCTGGTAAAGGACGGTGCTTCCTTCCAGGATGCTTACGCGGAAGCTGAGCTGTTGACTGGCATAGACGTTGCCCTGGGCATCGCGCACGGCCAGCTGGAAATTGAACTGTTCGGGCACCTGGGCCTGGACTTGCCATACCATGGCCAGGAACACCAGCAGGGAAATGGCTTTTGCAAGGGGGGTAAATAGACTTTTCATTGAGAAAATGGTTTGGGTTATGGATAAACACTTTAAGGTCCTGAATGAATGCTTATAAACAATCAGGCCCGGATAGGCAGGAAAAAACAGGAGGGTCCTGCTAAAGGGGTCTGAAAGGAAAGACCCTAAAACGGGAGGTGGAAGTGCTTACAGGTTCAAAAAAACCTTTAACAGCCTGCAGCGCTGGCAGATCGGGTTTTGGGTCAATGGCTTAAAAACGTCTTCGTTTAAAAAAGTTAGACCTCGATGATCAGCAATGATGGTAAAGTACCACCCGTTGAGCGCTGGACAAAACAGTCCAATTCAGGATACAAAGGGGAGGAGTATATATTTTCTTTGGCAATTTAAAGAAAATATCGACATAAAACACGCTTTTGGCGCCAAATTGATTATTTAAAATTAATATGAATAAGATGTTGTGGTAATGAGATGATGTGATGATGTGATGATGTGATAATGTGATAATGTGAGGATTAGAATTCTAAGACCTGAGCAAGTTTTTTTTAAAAATTATGTTCAAAGATCTGCACGTATGGGGATTGTCGGTTTACGACTGCAAAAACCCTGTGGATTAACTTGTTGGCAATTGCATTCATTATGAGTTTGTGGTCTTTCCCTTCCTGCTGTTTTCGTTGGTAATACTTTCTGAGTTGCGGATCCCATTTTGCGGCCGAATTGGCCCCGTTTGACAGGAGTGTTTTGATGGTTCTATTTCCCAGGTGACTGACCTTTTTTTTCCCCCTTATTGAACTCCCTGACACGTTCTCAAAGGGGGCTATGCCTGCAAAACAGGCGTATTTTCGACCGTTTTCAAAGCTGCTGAAGTTGTTCGTTGAAACAAGCATAAAAGCGGCTATAATCAACCCAATGCCTTTTACCGATCTTGCCAGTTCAAGGTTCTTCTTCGTCTGTGCATCGCTTTCAATGACTTCTAAGATTTGTTTCTCAATATCGGCCACGATCTGATCCTGCTCATGGATTTGCATACTGATTCGCTCACTAATGCTTGTTAACCCGCTTACCTGTTGGTATTGCAGATGATGTTTGAGGCTGTTTTTCAACGAGGTTCGCATTTTCACGCATTGTTCGCGATAGGTTAAAAGTTGCTTGAGTTGCAGAATAAGATTAGTTGGCAATTCAAAGGTTTTCAGCTTTTCCCGATGGGTTCGGGCATAGTCTGCGATTCTTCTGGCGTCAACCTTGTCGTTCTTGCCCCTGGTAATTCCCAGGCTGCGCTTTATTTGCAAACCTGGTTCCACGCAGAAGTCAATCTCTTTCTGGGCAAGCCATGCAAAAAACAACAGTCCGTAGGTGCCGGTATGCTCCATGCAAAAAAGACAATCATTTAAGGGCTTCCCCAGTTTTGTCAGCCAGCTGGTAACTTTCTCAAACCCACTGATGTCGTTTTTTACTTTTAAATCCTGGAAGCCAACCTTAGTTTCTGGTCCAATGACCGAAACATCCAAAACATCTTTAGAGATGTCAATACCGATGAAATCTTTCTTGTTTGTCAATTTGTTCATATCTTTAATTTTGAAACCGGTAATGGTTGTCTTGCTAGTACCTTTAATAAGTCTTACTTAACATTCTAAATGGCCTGGACAACCAGAAGGGGAATTGCGGACTAATTCTAATCATTGTTCTGTCAAACAAAGCAAATTAATAGTTCACCGTAGTTCCCCCCGGTTTTGTTAATACTGATTCAAAGATATTCAACAGCCTCAGAAAAAGTTCCTCCTATATTTAATGTTGACAAATCTAAAGGCAAATTAGCAGAT
>JAZBOS010000073.1 GCA_036351255.1 Bacteroides sp. | reverse complement strand
ATTCTTCATCTTTAATTTATTCTACGCAATTACCACTCAACAGGTTTCCTGCTTACGGGCATGGTCATACATCGGGCGCCGCCGCCTCCGCGGGGAAGCTCGGAGCCGTCGATGGTCACCACGTATTTCTTATAGTCGTCGACCTTTATCTTACACTTGACCAGGTCGTTGGCTTTCAATATTTCGTAGCCGCTGTTGTTGAGGGCTTCGAGGGTTTTGCTGTTGCGGGCGTAGCCGATAATTTTGCCCGGCCCGACAGCAAAGAAGTTGGCGCCGCTGTGCCACTGTTCGCGTTCCTGTTGCCAGCGATCCTCCGGACCACCGCACAGCACCGGCATGAGGTCCATCCCCAGCTTCTTCAGCGCCTGCAGCAGGTTCTCCTCCTCGCGGATGTATTTTACCTGCCCGCCTTCCACATAGATATGAACGGTCTGGTATTTGTTCATCTTCATGATCACCGGCTCATAGATCATGCACTGGTCGCGGTCGAGCAGGGTAAACACCATGTCGAGGTGAATGAACGACTCGGGGGTGAGCGGGATCTCCTGGACCAGGATATGCTGTTTTTCTTTTTTGTGCTTCAGTTGCTGGATGATGAAATCGATGCCCTGGCTGGAAGTGCGCGAGCCGATGCCACACAGCAGGATGTCGTCGCGTGCGATGAGCACGTCGCCGCCTTCGATGGCAATGCCTTTGATCCCGCTGTTATGCGGGTTGATGGTCTTGGTGCTGAAGGCGGGATGGAAGTCGAAAAGGGCTTCCATGATCAGCGATTCGCGCAGCCGTATGGGCGAGGCCATGCTGCCCACCAGCACATTGTCGTAAACGGAAATGGCGGCATCGCGGGTGAAGAAGAAGTTATGCAGGGGACGGAGTGAAAAACGCTCCTTGCTCAGGAAGTTGGTCAGGCTGTCGTTGATGAGGGGCACGCCCTCGATGAGGGCCGCCGCCAGGGCGGTTTCGTCCATAGCCATCAGATGGTCGCCAATGCAGCCGGCTTCTTCGTTGCGGCAGACCTTCTTCACCAGGCTATCCTTTACCTTCTCGTTGCGCAGGATCTCGCGCAACAGGTCTTTCACTTCAAACACTTGCGAATGAAGCTTCAGCACACTTTTAAACTGGTTGTACTCTTTGGTGGCCACGCCCAGGTTGAGGATGTCGCTGTAAAGCGCCCGTTCCGCGTTTTCCGGGGTCATGTTCTCAACTTCCGGACCGGGGGTGTGGATCACCACGCCTTCCAGTTCACCAATCTCGGAGTTGATCTGGGTGGGTAAATTTACCTGCATGACATTGGTTTTTGTTTAACGCATTGATTTAACGGGTGTAAAATTAGCAATTTAAACCTAGCGGACCAGGGTGACGTCGCCTACCATATTGAGGGGCTTGCCGTTACTGCATACGCCGGAGAATTTCCAGACATAGACGTCGGTGTTGCCGAGCTGGCCCCGGTAATAGCCATCCCATCCTACATAGGGGTCATCGCTGTAAAAGATCAGCTCGCCCCACCGGTTGAATATCTCGAGTTCATAGCGTTTCATCTCTCCCATATTGGGGTCCATTTTGGGATAGAACACTTCGAAGGTGGTATTGTCAAGGTCGTAGGGGTCGCAGGCACCGCCGTGGGGGCCTGATTCCTGCGGGGTGAAGGCGTTGGGGAATACCACGGTACAGGCAGTCTGCACCAGTAAGGCATTGTCCAGCTGCAGGGTGTCGAAGCATTGCGGCTGGGTATCGGTGGCCACCGCCAGCGTGATGGTATAGGTGTTCGGGTACTGGTACCAGTGCACGGGTTCAAATTCCACGCTGGTGTTGCCATCGCCAAAGTCCCAGTGATAGAAGTCGGCTCCCACCGAATGATTCAGGACCTCGAGGGGTTCATAGGGAATCTCGATGAGGGGCTTGACCAGCGAGAAGTCGGCCACGGGATTGGCGTGGACGGTGACATACTGGTAGGTGGTGTCGCTGCCTCCATCGCCATAGGCCACCAGCTGAATCTCGTAAAGGCCGGGATCCATGAACAGGTGGTGGGGCTCTTCATCGATGGAGAAGGAGCCGTCGCCAAAGGTCCACAGATAGCTGTGGGCATGCTGTGAGAGGTTGTAGAACTGCACATCAAAGGGTGCACAGCCCTGGGCTGAAGGCGAGAACTGCGCCAGTGGCACCGGTGAGGTGATGGTGATCTCCTGGCTGTAGCTGCTGGTGCAGCCCTGGTTCTCCACTTCCAGGTCGATGGTGAAGGTCCGGGTGCTCAGGTCGCTGATGTCCCACTCCCCATAAGTATAGTCGAAGGTGTCGGGCGAAGTGGTTTCCTGTCCGTTGCCGTCGCCAAAGCTCCAGTGGTAGTTCCAGTAACCGGGTTTGCTCAGGTTATCCAGCGAGATGGTTCGCGAGGGATAGACCTGGATTTTTGGGGTGGCATCGAATTTGGCTAGCGGGCTTGGAAAAACAGTGATGTCGAGCCAGGTGGTGTCCTTGCAGCCAAAGAGGCTGGTGCCTTCCATCTGCACGGTGAAGACCGCATTGTCGGGACCTTCGTTGGTGAAGGCGTGCCAGGGGTTGGCACCTGCCGTGCCGGTGCTGTCGCCAAAGTCCCAGACATATTCCTGGGTGAGTTCTGATTGGTTGACAAATTGCACTTCAAAGGGTGAACAGCCTTCCACCACACCATCGGAAGTGGTGAAATCAGCCTGAACCTCCGGGTAGACGGTGATGGACTGCATGCTTTGATCCACACAGCCGAATTCGTTTTCCACGTTCAGCCAGAGGGAATAATGGAGGGGCGCACCGGTGGTGTTGTGCCAGGTATGACTGAAGGCTGAATCGCTTCCGTCGTAGGTGGCATTACCCAGATCCCAGTCGTAATTGAGGGCCCCTTCGGCCAGGTTGTAGATCTCCGTGCTGAAGGGTGAACAGCCGCTGCGGCTCAGTAAGTCGAAGTTCGACAGGGGCAATGGCAGCACCGTTATGGTATCGGTGGTAAGGTCGGAACAGCCCCAGTCATTTTCTGAGTAGAGCGTTACCACAAAAGATTCCGGTTCGGTGTAGCTGTGATTCAGGAACAGGTGCGTGGGGTTGAGCTGCTGTGAATTGTTGCCCTCACCAAAGTTCCAGAGGGTATTGGTGGCGCCTACCGACAGGTTTTCAAAGTCAACATTCAGGGGATGGCAACCTTCGATTTCCGAAGCAAAGGCGGCTTCCACCTCCGGGTAAACGACAACGACCTGTTCATACGACCGGGTACAGCCCAGGTCATTGGTGCCCTCCAGATGAATGATGTACTGGGCCGGATCGTTGCCTGCCGGGTTCTGGTACCCGTAAGGGATCTGCAAGTCGTTGTTTGTCATGGCCGGACTGCCATCACCGAAATCCCACACATAGGAAGTCCCTCCCAGGGAAGCGTTATCAATGACAAAGTCGTGGGGGGAACAGCCGACAGGGTCTGAAATGTTGAAGGTGGTCAGGGGAGCCGGCTGGACAGTGATCTCCAGGGTTTGCACATCACTGCAGGCGTTGGCATTCATGGCCATGAGTTCCACGGTATAGGTCACCGGATCGGTATAGCTCTGGTTGAGGAAAGTGTGGCTGTGCTGTCCTTGCCCGGTAGTGCTTTCAAACCCATCGCCATAGTTCCAGAAGTAATTGGCATAAGCTGAAGCCCCTTCGGAAAGGTTGGTGAACTCCACGGTCAGCGGGTGGCAGCCGTCAAGAATGGAGGCCTCAAAAGCTGAGACGATCTGTGGATAGAGTGTCAGTTGATGTGTCAGTGAATCGGCGCATCCGTAATCGTTGCTTACCAGTAATTGAATATCAATGGTTTGCATATCGTTGCCCGGGGCCAGGGTATAGGTATGGCTGATGGTGCCTCCCCCCTCGGTGGAAAATTCTCCGTCGCCAAAAGTCCAGTAATGGCTGGTGGCGCCTTCCGACTGATTGGTGATCTCCAGGTCGAAGGGGGTACAGCCTGCCAGATCCGACAAGAGGAAGCTTGGGTCAGGGACCGGATGGACCGTAATGGTTTCTGTCGAAATGGCATGACATCCGTAAATGGATTCGGCCCGGAGGCTGACCTGGTAGTCAAGGTTCTCGGTATGACTGCTGTTGTTGAAGGTATAGGCGGGGTTGGCGATGGCAGAATAACCTTCTTCGCCAAATTCCCAGCTGAAATAATGCGCTGTGGCACTGGAATTGTTAGTAAAGTTTACGGAAAGGGGATGGCAACCCTCGGTTACGGAGGTGAAGGCAGACTGTACTTCCGGGTAAACGGTAATGGTCCGTTCCAGGGTATCCATACAACCAAATGGGCTTTCCACAACCAGCGTCAATTGATGGGTCACAGGCTGGTCGGTGGTATTGGTGAAAGTGTGGGTGAGGCTGGCGCCACCTTCTGTGGAAGGCGCACTGCCATCGCCAAAATCCCAGGCAAACAGGCTGGCACCTCTGGAGGCGTGGGCAATGTTGACGGTGAAAGGGCTGCAGCCTTTAGCGGTGTCAACAGTGAAGAGGGCCTCCACGGCGGGATACAGCTCAATCTCCATGGTACGGGTGTCGTTGCACATAAAGGACGACTCAGCATACAGGCTTACCGTATAGGTCTCCATGGTGCTGTAGTTCTGGTTCTCAAAAACGTGTCCCGGATTTTCTTGTGAAGAAGATCCTCCGTCACCGAACTCCCAGAGATAGGTATGCGCGTTGGCCGATTGATTGGAGAAGTCTATGGCCAGGGGCTGACATCCAGTGGTATCACTGGCGGTAAACATGGCCGTCACCTCAGGATTCACCGTTATGGGCAATTCCTTGCGGCTTATACAGCCCTGTTCATTGCCTACTTCCAGGATAAGGATATAGTCGATGGGGTCGGGACCAGGGTTCTGAAAAACATGATCCAGCTGGGATGTATTGCCCAAAGGAGTCGTTACACCATTTTCGTTCAGGGTCCAGCTCCAGCTGTTGATGTTCCCGGAAGAAGTGTTTGTGATGTTGGTTTGATGAGGTGCACAGACCACTGCCGGCATAAAGTCGAAACCGGCTTTTACTTCCGGGTGCACGACAATATCCACATAGGTGGTATCGTAACAGAAGTTGTCGTTTGAGGCCACCTGCATCACCGTATAGGTAATGGTCTGATCGGTTTGGTTTTCAAAGGTATGGACGGGGTTTTTCTCTTCAGAGGTACCTCCGTCATCAAAGTCATAGAAATAGTTGTATGCGGCGCCTCCGCTTTCATCGGTGAAGGTGACGGTCAGCGGGGCACAGCCTTCGTTGACGCTGGCCCTGAAGTCCGATTCCAGGAAAGGATAAACCTCTATTTCTACCTGCATGGTGTCAGCGCACCCCTGGGGGTTGGTCACGATCTGAGAGATGATGTAGGTCAGCGGATCCGCGGTGTTGTTGTTAAAGGTGTGCTGCAGGATCGTATCGCTTGAATTGAAGCCTGGGGTGCCATCCCCGTAATTCCAGGTCTCGGTGATATTGAGCCCCAGGGCATTGTTGAAGATCTCGGCCTCATAGGGGCTGCAAGCCGTCACGGGCATCAAGCCAAAGCCTGCTTCCAGGAACGGCCTGACAGTGACTTCGATGGTGTCGCGGCTCAGGCACATAAAATTGCCTGACATGGCCGAGAGGATTACCGTAAAGGTGATGTTCTGATCGGTATGGTTAGTAAAAATATGTTGAGGGTCGGTTTGCGTGGAAAAACTGCCGTCACCAAAATCCCAGAGGTAGAAGGCCACAGGGCCAGTGGTCTGGTTGGTGAACTTCACAGGGTAGGGGGCACATCCGATCAGATCCTGATCTATCACGTTGAACCTTGCTATGGTGGGCGGGATGACTTCAATGATACGCGTGCGGTTGTCGGTACAGCCATTATCGGTGTTGGTGGCCGTTAGGGTAACAGGTACCAGGCGAGTGACATCGGGAATGCTGAAATTGTATTGAAATGGATCAGCAGGGTTGGTCACCGTGGCTTCCGTGCCGATTTGCCATACGAAATCATTTGTATTCTCAGAGAGGTTCAGAAACGTCACCTCATTCATCTGGCAAAAATCCTGTTGGGCATAGAATTTGGCCAGCGGGCGTGGATAGACCTCAAGATATTGCGACTGTATGCTGCGGCAGTTGCCTTCCACCACGGTATAGCTGATGGTATGGAAGCCTTCGCCCAGTTCCAGGGGATTTACACTGGTGATGTTGTGGATATTCATTGTTGGCAAAGAGAAATAGCCGCCATCCGGTGAAGCGCCTGTCAGTTCGTAATAGGTCTCGTTTCCGCAGACCGGGTCAAAAGGCTCAAGAGTGACCACCGGCAGTGGAATGACCTCTACTGTAATGTAACGGGTGACAGGCCTCCCATTGGGGTTGGCGACATCGAGCACCTGCACCTGGTAGGTTGTGGTTACATCAGGGATATGCCAGAATGAAAGATCATCGGAAAGGTGTTGGGGGGGGACGGCGGTATAGTCATACCAGTCGATGATATAGCTCCCGGATCCTCCTGTCGGAAGGACAAACAGGTTCACCGAGTCCTGCTGACAGATTGTGGTTTCGCTTGCAACGGTATGTACTACGCTAAGTTGGCCCCCGCTGACGAACACAGCCATCTGGTCCGTGCTCTGGCAACCGGTATTGGGGTTGGTCACCGTGAGGGTAAACAATTGCGATTGAGTAAGGGCGATGGTGTTGGTATTGGGTTGATCCGGGTTTTGCACATAAGCCGAAGGGCTCCAGCTATACTGATAAAGGCTGGTGTTTGCTCCCACCGCATTTAGCGGGGCGCTGGTGCTTTGCGGGATGGTGATGTCACCTCCTGCATTGACGGGGGGCAGGGGGTCGATGTGTACCTGGGCCTGATCCTCGGCGGGGCAGCCTTCAGGGGTCGTATAGCGGTAAGTAATGTCATAGGAGCCCGGGCTGCTCAGGTCGGTATCGAAGAGGTTTGCGCTTACAAAGGTTCCGAAGTAATCACCCCCGGCTGGTTGCCCGCTGTGCAACGGAATCAGGCCCGATTCATCACAAAAGGTCATATCAGAAACGGTGACGGTGGGTGTTTGATTGACAGTAATCGTCTGGGTGGCCGTGGCAGCACAGGTGGCTCCCGGCCCACCATATACATAAGTCACTTCATAGGACCCTGGTCCTACTTCGCCCGGCTCGAGCCAAAAGGACTGGGCACCATCAATGTAGTAGCTTCCTCCGGAGGGATACCCTCCCGTCAGCAGGATCATGTCATCAGCGGTACAGGCGTGATCAAAGGGTTCAAGGGTAACGTTGGGGGTATAGTTTTGGGCATTCAGGTGGCCCAGGAAAGTAGCTGTGGTAGTTGCCGTGCGGCAAAAGGTTATGGTGTGAGGTCCTGGGCCGTCCAGGCAAATGGTTACCGGATCATTTTCATAAACCGGCCCGAAGTTCATGCAATCGACATAATAATTGACCTGCCCCCAGGAGCCTCCCTGCCGCAGCAGGTTGATGACAACGGCATTGGCACCGGGATGAAGCGTCACCTCATAGCTGAAACACTGGGTGCCGGCGGATACTCCGCAGCACTGTCCCGAAGGGGTAAAGTATTCGGGGTTAGACCAGCTGGCATTCACACTGGCGGAAAGGTCCACCGGGAAAGAGGTACACGACTGGGCATTGGCCTGGCTGGGGGTAATAAGCCACCCGGCCAGGAGAGTCAGTATTAAGGCTGACTTCCTGACCTTCAAGGGGAGGGGGTGGCAAATATTTTTTAATCCTAACAACAATTGCATAAGTATCCTCCGGTTTTCCCATTTAACCCTAGCGGCGATTCGTCACGATCAGTTTCCGGGTAATGACACCCTGTTTCCCGCTAAGCCTGATATAATAAAGCCCTGGCTGCAACCTGCCTGTTTGGATTTTCTCCTCCAGGAGTCCGGTCATCTCCAGTTCCCTTTCCAGGATCCGGCTTCCGGTCTGATTCAATAGCTCAAGGCGCAATGCTTCCATGTTCTCCTGCACAATGCGAACGGTGACTTCTTCCCGGGCGGGGTTGGGATACACCGTTACGTCCGTCCCGGGAATGCCTATCAAGGGCACGCCTGTGCTTTCACCCACATACAGCGTGTCACCATTTTGACAGCCATAATGATCGGTCACCATCACATAATGCCATCCATATTCGTATACGTTGTAGATTTGGTTGGTGTTACCATCCTGCCACAGATAACCTGAAAAACCAGGACCTGCATCCAGGAACACCGTATCGGGTAAGAGGGTATAGATGTCGTCTCCGAGCTCGACAAAGGGCAGGCCAGGAGCTTCCACCACGTTCAGGAAGTTGTTGTTTTCATCGCTAACATCCGGTTCGTCAATGAACACTTCCACATCAAAAGTTCCGGTGCCTTCCAGGTTAGCACCCTGCGAGAAGGCAAAGGTGCGGAACTGCCCGGGGCCAAGGCTTGAATTGAGTGTGAAGTCCTGGAAAGTTGCCGGGTTTTCATTCACGCTGTAGCCGATGCGGAATTTCCTTCCTGACTGGAAGGTGTCGGGGCCGTTGTTGCGCATCACAAATACAACCTGTTCGCTGGTGCTGAGCGTACAATTGCTGAGGGGCGACAGCAGATCGTAGACTTCCAGGTCCCAGGCCACCACCATCACTGAGTCGGTGTTTGCGCAGCCGTTGTTGTCGGTAACAGTAACGTGGTACCATTGTGAATAAGGGGAGGTGATGACATATTCCGTCCCGGTTGAACCATCGTTCCAGTAATAGGATTCGTAGGTCTCGGTGAGTTGAAGGACCTGTCCCACGGGTTCGGCATTAAAGATCGTATCTCCCAGCTCGGGTTGTGGCAAGGGATTGATGTTCACGATGCTTTCAAGGGCATCATTTCCGGCATTTTCATCGGCAGGATGTTCCAGCCAGAGATCAAAGCGGGCTTGAGTAATTTCAGCCAGCGTCAGGGTCCCGGCAAAGGTGAATGAGTGGGTTTCACCGGGTTGAAGCGTCTGGGTCGTTGTAAACTGTTCTGAAGCCATGGGCTCATCATCGACATTGTAATGAATGGTGAGCTCTTCACCCTGCGGCACAACGACATTCCCAGCATTTACAATTTGTACTATTACCGGGGCATCAATAAATTCGTTTGCACAGCCATCCGTTGGGGTTACCAGTGCTTCCATGCCAAGGTCCATTAATTCAGGAGTCACCTGGATGCTTCCGGTGGTTTCGCAACCAAAGTCGTTGAATACTGTTATTTGGTAAGTCCCCCAGCTGGTAATGGAGATGGTTTGGGAAGTAGCTCCCGTACTCCATTCATAGCTGCTGTGACCGGGGCCAGCATCCAGAATGACCGTATCAGGTTGATTGGTTACAACCATTTCAGGGATATCCAGGATAGGATATCCATGGATCACCAGGGATTTCTGAAAATCATCATTGGCTGGATTTGCGTCCCGGGTGGTAATTTCTGCTGCCAGGGAATAGGTGCCCTGATCCTGAATGCTCAGCGTATGTTGCAGGGTGTGATTCAGGGTTTGTCCTGCTGCCCAGTCAGATTCCAGCGTGAGGATCTCTTCGGCTTCCAGGAGTCCATCGACATAAAGGGTTATGCCAAAGGTTTTTCCTGCTTCAAAGGGATCCACTCCGTGATTGTGGAGCGCCAGGGTCACAGGCTCGCTTTCGTCGAGGGCACAGGCATCTCCCGGGGAGACGATCTGGGTAATACCTGCATCAAAGGTAGCTACTACCACTTCAGCTGTGGCGCTGCAATCCTGGCTGTCGAATACGGTAACCCAATAAGTTTGGGTGTTGGGGCTGGTGACCTGGAAGGTTTGGTTGGTCGAGCCATCCTGCCAGATATAGTTGGCATAGCCTGGTCCCGGATCGAGCAGCACCGTGTCGGGCATCAGAGTGTAAATGCTGTCGCCCAGGCTTACGGTGGGATAACCCAGTGAACTGACCAGGGAGTGAATGCTGTCATTGGCGGAGTTGGCATCGTGCAGCTGGTGAGAAACATCTACCTGGTAGTCGCCATCGGCAGAGAGGTTCACGACACTGTTAAAGGTAGCCACGGTAGATTGACCCGGATTCAGGTTTTGGCTTAGCTGCCAGGTTTTGTCTTCCAGCCACTGGTTTTGGAAATAGAGGCGAAGGGGAATCTCCGTCCCGGTTTCAAAGGCATCGGGGCCTTCATTGGTGATCTCTACCTTGACCTGTTCGCCCTCGGGGGCCTGGCACCCATTGAGTGGGGCTACAATGGCTGTCAGTCCCAGGTCATACGTAACGACGCGGATGCTGTCGGTGGCTGTACAAGCGTTGGTATCTCCCACCGTAACCCAGTAAATCTGGGTGTTGGGGCTGGTCACCTGGAAGGTCTGGTTGGTTGAGCCATCCTGCCAGAGGTAGGAAGCATGGCCTGCTCCAGCATCCAGCACCACGCTCAGCGGCTGGGTGGTATAGATGTCTTCTCCAAGGTCGACCACCGGCGTTCCAAATACTTCCACTGTTACTGAAAGGGTATCGTTGAAGATGCCTGGGCTGAAAAAGTCATCATCACCCTCCAGCAAGGTATAGGCAGTCAGGTTGTACATCCCTATTGCCGACATGTCGAAAGCCTGCGAAAAAGTAAATAAAGCATTCTCTCCTGGAGAGAGCGCTTCTTCCACAGTTAATGTCTCCAGAAGGCTAATGTTTTCAGTATGGTAATCGAGCCCCACGGGAATTTGTGTGCCAGCCGGGATGGTGTTGATCCCCAGGTTTTCAACAGCAACGGTAACATTCTGAACATCGCTGAGGCTGCAGCTGGTGAGGGGTTCCATGAATGCGGTTACACCCACATCATGCTGCGCCCCATAAACGCTGACCATGTCAAAAGCCACGCCTTCAAAATCGAGGGCGACTTCCTGGGAAGCGAAGATCAGCCTGAACCTAACAGAGCTCTGGTTGCCAACCTCTTCGGGCAATACAATGCGCGGGTTCAGCCAGCCATTGCTAAGGCCGCTCCAACCCCTTCCGTTGCCAGTCTTGCTGGCCAGGGCCGAAATATTGTTGTGGTTATACCAGTACCAGGCCAGGTCGGGGCTGCGGGGCTCCAGGCGAGACCAGGTTTGACCACCATCAATTGAATAATCGATGGCAGCGCCGTCAAGGCCATTGGGGAGATGGTAATTCAGGAAGAAATCAAGCACGGGGTTGGGCATCCCGCTGAAGTCGAAGCAGGGGCTTTCCACCCAGGATAGTTCGTTGGGTTGGTAATTTCCGAAAGGGTTGGTAACCCACGAGAAGCTGCCTGAGGCTGCCTCATCGATTACTCCTCCCATAGGGGTTCCCAGGATCAGTGAGCTGTTGTCACCATAGGAAGCCCAGTAATGGTCGCTCTCCTGAAAGTCTTCGGAATAGGCAGGAATGAAAACAGGCAAGGAGAATACACTGGTTTGCAGCAGGTCGTTGGTGTCATCCTGATCGCCTGCCAGTTCGGTTTTGAGCAAGATGTTATCATAAATTCCCGGGACAGAAAAGTCAGCGCGGGGGCCAAAGGTGAAGTTATGGCTTTCCCCGACGGGGATGGAAGTCCTGAGGGTATCGCGTTGCCAGCTTTGCCCGTTATCAATGGAATAGGCCACCGGAATCACGGAAGGGGTGGCGCTGGCGCCAAAATTGGTGATGGTAACCGTGACTTCTTCCTGGCTGGTAAGGTTGCACGTATTGAAGGGGGCGATGAGGGCGCTGATGCCCACATCGGTGGTAACATAGGTTCCTGTCACCACCAGGTTGTCAAGGTGCCATCCGCTCTGCAGGTTGGTACCGCCAGTCTCACCCAGGGTGAAACGGAAGCGAACGGAGGGCTGACGGTTTGCCCGGGGAACTACGTAAGAGATCTGGTTCCAGGTCGAGGTATTTTGAACCTGCTGGTTGTCCCAGATTGTAGTCCAGGTGACACCATTATCTG
Organism: Bacteroides sp.; assembly: GCA_036351255.1. Lineage (NCBI taxonomy): Bacteria > Pseudomonadati > Bacteroidota > Bacteroidia > Bacteroidales > Bacteroidaceae > Bacteroides > Bacteroides sp. The sequence continues at coordinate 30,852 of JAZBOS010000073.1, read as the reverse complement.
TACTGATATCGATGCTCGCATTGTCAAACAGGTGCACATTCAGCCAACGTTGAAAACTAAGTCTTACATCTGCATAAAAATCCGTGCTGATCTCAGGTGTGGTAGCTACATAAGCCAAGGGGGGGAGCATGGGCTCGTAGTTCCCTGGATAGGTCCCAAGACCAGTTATGTCTGTTCCGATGACTTTGGTGCCGCTGACGGCAAAGTCGGGACCAGCGGGTCCTGAAGTGTTCGACTGGGTTTCCTGTTGGCCTCCCAGTCCCTGAGGCTCTGCACGCTGCCACTCGCCGGTAAGCGACCAGCCTTTGTCCAGTTCGAAATCATCGTAGAAAATGGTTTCGTAAATCTTCCTTGTTCCTGTAGGATCCTGTTCTGCTGAAGGATGGGCTTGCCCGTTTACGGTAATGCCATTGGCGGGCAATTTGACATCTATATAATTCCCGGGCTGGGCATTCGTGCCAACATCGCAGGTCACCCATAAATAGGAATAGCCCGTGGGAAGGGTGTGGTTCAACTGGTTGAAAATAACCTGTCCGTTTGAGAAGCTTTGAGCGGTGCCCAATTGATGGGGGTTGGTGAAGTTCTCATTGGTGGTATACCATAATTTCACTCCCTGCGGGGGAATGTCAGCATCGCTGGTATTCAGGGACACCACCTTAAAACTTTCAAGGGTCAGGGTGCCGGTATTCCCGATGACCCTCAGTTCTGTCTTCAGTACTTCATTGTTTTGCGATCCGGTATGAACCAGGAAGGTGGTGGGCTGATAGCTGTTGACTGCCGAAAGTTCCCGGGGCAAGGTTCCGGTTTCAACAATGGTTACTTCATCCACACATACACTTCCTCCCAAACCCTGGCCGGAGTGTCCTTCAAATGCCAGATAAAGGGTATTGGTGCTTCCGGGGAGAGATAAAACCCTTTCAATCCATTGGTTTACGGGATTCTGGTAACTGGCAATGAGGGTCCAGGGGCCTGTAGGGCTGGTGGCAATGTAAACCCCCAGTTTGGCATTGGAGCCATCACGAGGCACCTGGGCATGCCAGAAGGTCAGTTCAGGGTTAACGGCAAATTCAAGGTCAATGGCAGGGGTGATCAGACGGCTGATATAGGGATTAAAGGAAGGTACCCTGAAAAAGGCGTTCCGTTCTCCAAAGGCTGCCGTGTCGGGCAATCCAACCTGGCCCTCTGGAAAAGGTCCTGCTCCTTCCCCAATTAGCCAGCTTTCGTTACCCACCACCATGGCGTTGACCCAGCCTGTTGGAAGGTTCTCACCGTTGTCCTCAAATCCTTCGTAAAAAAAGGTGGTGTTTTGCGCTGATGCGCCAATATGAAGAATCAGCACAAGAAATAATGCTGAAACGCTTCCGTGAAGAAATCGTAAAATTCGCCCCATGTTGGAATACTTTGCTGACGTTTTTCCTGCTTGTCACGACACAACTTGCCGGAAGACATCAATTTTTTGTAAAATTATTTGTTGTAATCGCCTATTAAGTCAGCGTTTTGTGTATTTTCCCTAAGACAAAAACAGGCAATTCTAACCGGTGGAAAACTACGGGTATTTTATCCGCTGGCATGTGGCAGGAAAATGTCAGGAAAATAATTGCTAAACTTGCACCTTTTCAGCCTGGCTTGTTTTTTGCATGGGGAGTTCAGGAATGTCATTCAGTTTATCTGAGACACAAACTTTTTATGACTTTCCGGGTTTCGTTTTAGTGAAGCAAAAGGTCAGCTCAAGATGGCCCTGGTTATGTGGGTATCAAAATTATATATCGGTTAAATTCTTATTATCGAAATGGCACAAAAAATCAATTCAACTGAAAATAATCCTCTGTTTAAAGAATTTTGTACGTCTTTTGGCACGCCCCCCTTTGGTGAGATTAGAACAGAACATTATGTTCCGGCTTTCAGGGCAGGCATCGAGCTGGGTTTAAAGGAGGTTGAAGGCATTGTAAGCAATGCAGCAGCCCCTGATTTTGATAACACCATTGCAGCCCTTTCGCATAGCGGCAGGATGCTGGACTGGGTGAGCAATGTTTTTTATCCCCTGAATGATGCCGAGACCAGCCCGGAGATGCAGGCCATCGCAAGGGAAGTAGCCCCCCTTCTCGCCGATTACCACAACGACATACTGTTTAACCAGGCACTTTTTGAACGGGTGCAGCTTGTTTATGCAAAGCGGCAGGGATTGGGAATCAATGCGGAAGAAATGACCCTGCTGGAGAAAACCTATAAAATGTTCGTCAGGAACGGTGCCGGGCTGGATGACACCAGGAAGGCCAGGTTGCGGGAGATCTCCAGGCAGCTGAGTGAATTGTCACTGAAATTTGATGACAATGTTTTGGCGGAAACCAATGACTGGTTCCTTCAGCTTGAAGATCCTTCAGACCTTTCAGGATTGCCCGAATCGCAGCTGGAAGCAGCTGCAGAAGAAGCAAAAAAGCGGAATTTATCGGGTTGGGTGATTACCCTGAAAGCCCCAAGCATGTGGCCTTTCCTGCAATATGCCGACCGCCGGGAATTGCGCGAAAAGGTATTCAGGGCAGCCAACCAAAGGGGATACCGTGGAAACCAATACGACAACCGGGAGGTGGTGAGGCAGATCGCCAACCTCAGGCTTGAAAGGGCACGCATCCTGGGATATGAGACCCATGCTCATTTTGTGCTGGAAGAACGCATGGCCGGTACCCCGAAAGCTGTTAACGATTTTCTTAAAGAATTGCTGGAAGCGGCTAAACCTAAAGCCTTGAAAGACCTGGATGAGGTGCAGCAACTGGCCCTTACACTGGGGGCAGATCATCTGATCGAATACTGGGACTGGTATTATTATGCAGAGAAAATGCGTAAGGCAAGGTTTGACTTTGATCAGGAGTTGCTGAGGCCTTATTTTGAACTGGAACAGGTGAAAAAAGGGGTATTTGAATTGGCCGGAAAGCTGTGGGGCCTGCGCTTTGTTCCCAACCAGGATATCCCGGTTTATCACCCTGAGGTAACCGCCTATGAAGTATACGATGAACAGGACACATTCCTGGCTATTTTATTCCTGGATTTCTTCCCACGCGAAGGAAAAAGCGCCGGGGCCTGGATGACTGGCTTCCGTGAACAGGAACGGATTGATGGTGTCGATAATAGACCCCATATTTCCCTTGTTTGCAACTTTACACGCCCATCGGCAACCAAGCCTTCCCTGTTGACCCACGGGGAGTTTAACACCTTCCTGCATGAATTTGGCCATGCCCTTCACGGGATGTTTTCGCAGGTGACTTATGCCGACTTGTCGGGGACCAGCGTTTTCCGCGATTTTGTGGAGCTGCCCTCCCAGATTATGGAAAACTGGGCCGTGGAAAAGGAATATCTCGACCTTTTTGCCAGGCATTATCTTACCGGTGAAAAAATCCCAGCCGAAATGCTGGAGAAGATTGTGGCCACCCAGAACTTTCACGCAGCCTTTGCGGCAATGAGGCAACTGGGCTTTGGCCTTAACGACATGGCCTGGCATAGCATTACAGAACCCGTTGAGGGGCCTGTAAAGGCATTTGAGGCAGCAGCCATGGAACCCGCCAGGCTGTTCCCGCCCGTTAGCGATACGCTGATCAGCGCCTCCTTTGCCCATATTTTTGCCGGAGGATACGCTGCCGGTTATTATGGTTATAAATGGGCTGAGGTCCTGGATGCCGATGCCTTTAAACTGTTTAAGGAGCGGGGGATTTTTGACCGGGAAACGGCAGGATCATTCCGCGAGCACATCCTCTCAAAAGGCGGAAGTGAGCATCCCATGCTGTTGTATAAACGTTTCAGGGGAAGTGAACCCACCATTGAAGCCCTATTGGAAAGGGAAGGACTCAGCTAGTATTTTTGTTGTAATTTTGAAGCCTATTCATTGATGAAATCAAAACCTCTTCACCTATGATGCAGATTCTGATTTTGGGTTCAGGCGGACGGGAGCATGCCCTGGCCTGGAAAATTGCCCAAAGCCCCCGTTGCAGCAGATTGTTTATTGCACCAGGAAATGCCGGAACCTCACTGGTGGGCGAAAACATTGAACTCGCAATCAATGACTTTGAAGCTGTGGGGCAGTTCGTGCAGAAACACGGTATCGATATGGTTGTGGTGGGTCCTGAAGAGCCCCTGGTACGCGGAATCGCCGATTATTTTGCTGATAATCCCGATTTGAACCACGTTCTGATGGTGGGTCCCCGAAAAGCTGGTGCGGCACTTGAGGGAAGCAAAGCCTTTGCAAAAGAATTTATGGTGCGGCACGGAATCCCGACAGCCCGTTACCGTTCTTTTACAAAAGAAACGCTGGATGAAGGGAAAGCTTTCCTTGAAACCTTTGCGGCGCCTTATGTGCTGAAAGCAGATGGCCTGGCTGCCGGGAAAGGAGTGATTATTTGTGAAACCCTTGCAGAGGCCACGCAGACCCTGGAAGAGATGCTGCTGGAAGAACCCTTCGGGGAAGCTTCAGCTACGGTGGTGGTGGAGGAGTTCCTTCAAGGAATCGAATTGTCAGTGTTTGCCCTGACCGATGGACATAACTACCGCTTGCTTCCTTCGGCTAAAGACTACAAGCGGGTGGGTGAAAAGGATTCCGGACCCAATACCGGGGGTATGGGGGCGGTTTCCCCTGTGCCTTTTGCGGGGAAAGACTTTATGGATAAGGTTGAGAAGCGGATCGTAATCCCTACCATTGAAGGGCTGAAAAAGGAGAATATCCCCTATTGCGGATTCCTGTTCTTCGGGCTTATGAATGTGGAAGGCGATCCCTATGTAATTGAATACAATGCCCGCTTGGGTGATCCTGAAACAGAGGCGATCTTGCCTCGCATTCTATCCGATCTGGTGAGCCTGTTTGAAGCTGCGGCGAAAGGGACGCTCCACACCCAAACTGTTGAAATAATGCCCGATTATGCTGCGACCGTGGTGCTGGTTTCGGGTGGTTATCCCGGACCTTATGAAAAAGGCTTCATGGTTACCGGTCTTGAAAATGTCCATGATAGCCTGCTCTTTTATGCAGGCCTGAAAGGGGAGGGGCAGCAACCGCTTACCAGCGGGGGGCGGGTCATTGCCATTACTTCACTCGCAACGGAGCTGCCTGAAGCCTTGAAAATTTCTTACCACAATGCCAGCCTGGTGGATTATATGGGAAAATATTATCGCAGGGATATTGGAAAAGACCTTTTAGCAAAATAAAGATTAAAGTATGGTCATCCGGATTTTTAAGCGGAATGCACCAGCGATCCCCATCATGATTTTGGTTATGGGAATGCTGCTATGGGCTGATGGTTTCATTTTTTATAAAAAAGCTGTACCTGCAATTTTTGATCAGGGGCCCTTTTATAATTTGATAGGGGGGGTTAATCAGATCCATCCATTCTTCAGCAGGATGCTTGCTTTTCTTTTGCTTGTTTTGCAGGTATTTTTGCTGAATAATATGGTTCAGGCAAACAACCTGCTGGGCAAGCCCTCATGGTTGCCAGGCTTTATATACCTGCTTATGATGAGCAGTCATCCTGAATTGCTCCAGTTGCATCCTGTATTGTTTGCCAACTTTTTTTTGATGATCGCACTGGCCCGAACACTGGTAGCCTATTCCGAGGGGGCGGTGATGGTTGAAGTCTTTAATGTCGGTTTTTTGGTTGCATTGGCAGGTCTTTTCTATTATCCGGCACTTTTGTTTTTTACCTGGCTGATTTTAGCCATGCTGGTTTATTTTTTAATGAATATCCGCGGTATTGCAGCGGCATTGATGGGGTTTCTCAGCCCTTTCTTTTTCCTTTTTACTTATTATTACCTGACCGATCAACTCAGGGTTAGGATTGATGAAATGATCAATCATTTCTCCCCCTTTCAGATTTTTGAACATCCCCTCCCGGTCTTTTCCATTGTTCTGGCCATTGCCCTGGCTGCCATTGCCCTGTTTGCCTTCCTGAAAGTTTATCTCACTTATGTCAACGATAAACCAGTCAGACTAAGAAAGCGCTTCAAGGTGCTGGGGTATTTTTTTCTTGTTTCCTTGACGACCTTCCTGGTATTCAATAATAATTTCGAAGTGCATCTGGCCATGGTGATGATCCCGCTCAGTGTGGTTTTCTCACTATTCCTGCTTGAATTAAGAAAGAAATGGCTTGCCGAGCTATGGTTTTATGGATTTCTTTTCCTGATCATTGCCGGGAAAGTCCTTTACTGGGGTTATTGAAGCCTTTAAATGATTGGCTTTTGTATCATTCTCAGGGTTCTGAATCTCTCCCATTTCTCCGCTATCCTGTTTTTAATTTTTGCCTACCTTTGACGGATAAAAACTGGAACATATGAAATTCGGCGTGGTAGTATTTCCCGGGTCAAACTGTGATCATGACATGATCTATGTGCTAAAAAAGCTATTGAAGCAAGAAGTGGTGGACCTTTGGCATAAGGATCATGACCTGCAGGGATGTGACTTCATCATTCTGCCCGGGGGCTTTTCCTATGGTGACTATCTCCGCTCAGGGGCCATTGCCCGGTTTTCGCCCATTATGGAACAGGTGATTGCCTTTGCAAAAAATGGCGGCTATGTTATGGGGATCTGCAACGGTTTCCAGATTCTTTGTGAGGCCCAGCTGTTGCCCGGCGCACTCCTGCACAATACCAGCCACCAGTTTATCTGCCGGAATGCATTTATCCGGACGGAAACAAACCATTCTCTGGTGACTTCCGGGGTGTCAGAGGGCCAGGTCCTTAAAATCCCCATTGCCCATGGGGAAGGCAGATTTTTTGCTTCCGAAGAAACCCTTAAGCAACTTAACAATAACGATCAGGTCCTTTTCCGTTATTGCAATGAAAAGGGTGAAGTAACAGAAGAAGCCAATCCCAATGGCTCCTTGCAAAACATTGCCGGTATTTGCAACGAAACCCGCAATGTATTTGGCATGATGCCCCACCCTGAACGGGCTGCAGATGAAGAGTTGGGTAATATTGATGGGCGCTTGCTCTTCGATTCCATTTTAAATGCCCTCGCAAAAGCCTGATGGTTTCACCAGGCGGTTAATCTTCTGCTTATGGCTGAGAAAAAGATTTTGTTTCTGGTGGCTCATCGTCCCGGGCGCTCACCGGGACAGCGCTTCCGCTTTGAGCAGTATCTTAGTCACCTGGAAGCAAATGGCTTCAGATACCAAATCTCTTATCTGATCAGCGAAAAGGACGACGCTGCTTTTTATGCGCCCGGTAAGTTTCTGGCCAAAACACGGATTGTGCTGAAAAGCATCAGGCAAAGGCTTCGCGATATTAAAACCGCACACGATTTTGATCTTGTTTTTATTTACAGGGAAGCCCATATGCTCTGGTTCACCTGGTTTGAGACGCAGCTAAAAAGATTGGGCGCCAAAATAATCCTTGATTTTGATGACAGCATCTGGTTGAACGACACCTCTGATGGAAACCGGCAACTGGCCTGGCTTAAGCGCCCATCCAAGACCAGCGAAATCCTCCGCTTATGCGATATGGCCCTTGTCGGGAATGCTTTTCTGGCTGACTATGCCTCCCGATTTAATCGTAATGTCCATATTGTGCCGACCACCATCGATACTTCCTACTACCTCCCGGACAAAAAATTAAAGGGTGAGGCTGTTTGTATCGGGTGGACAGGCTCTTCCACTACGCTGAAACATCTGCAGGAGGCCCTGCCAGTGCTGCAGGAGTTGCGCAGGAAATATGGAGAAAAGGTCACCTTCAGGGTGATTTCCAACAAACCCTTTAAAGCTGACCTGCCGGGCCTTGAAAACCTTAGCTGGAATCGGGAAACCGAAGTGAGCGACCTCTATCCTGTCGATATTGGCATTATGCCTCTGCCTGACGACGAGTGGGCACGGGGTAAGTGCGGTTTTAAGGGGCTTCAGTATATGGCCCTCGAGATTCCTGCCGTCATGTCGCCAGTCGGGGTGAATACCGAGATCATCACCGATGGCGTCAATGGCTTTCTTGCCAGCAATAATCAGGAATGGATCGACAAGCTTTCCTTACTCATTGAATCGGCTGAATTACGGCAGAGGCTGGGAAAGGCAGGCAGACAGACCGTGGTCGAACGCTACTCCTTTGATTCGCAGAAAGACCGTTATCTGCAATTATTCAATAGCCTATGCGAACGCTGAACCGAGAACCCCTGCTGGAGAAATTCTCAAGGGAAAAGTTGGAAGCCGGCTGCGATGAAGCGGGGCGCGGCTGTCTTGCCGGACCGGTATTTGCTGCGGCTGTGATCCTGCCCGATAAGCCTTCGGAAGATTTATTGAACTTACTTGATGATTCAAAAAAAACAGGCATTGCCCTGCGCAATAAGCTGCGGCGAATGATTGAACAGGAAGCCCTGGCTTTTGCGGTATCTATGGTGAGTCCAGCAGAGGTTGACCGGATCAATATACTGAATGCAAGTATCCTGGCCATGCACCGGGCCCTGGAAAAACTGAGCCTGAAACCTGGTTTTATTGTTGTGGATGGCAATCGTTTCAAGCCTTTCGGCGATATTCCTCATCAATGTGTAATAAAAGGAGATGGAAAATATCTTTCGGTAGCGGCTGCCTCCATCCTGGCAAAGACCTGGCGCGATGAGCATATGCTTGGACTGCATTCCGAATTCCCGTCTTATCACTGGGATCAAAACAAGGGGTATCCAACAGCTTCCCATCTCAAGGCCTTGCAGACAGAGGGCCCCTGCAAATATCACCGCCTCTCCTACGGGCCTGTCCGGCAGCTGAAACTTGCCTTCTAGAACCAGGAAATTTTTAACTTTGCACCCCCTGCTTTTCCAGGGGAAATGCTTGCTTGAATTCAAATCCATTGCCATGATTCCTGAACATCATATTAGTCAGATTGCCAACGAGTTAAGTCTTTCAACCAGGCAGGTAAGCCGCACGGCCGAATTGCTGAAAGAGGGCGCTACGGTGCCTTTTATCTCGCGCTACCGCAAGGAGCTGACCGGTTCCCTTGACGAGGTCCAGGTAAGCCAGATTCGCGACAGGGTGAATCAGCTCGAGGAACTCGACAAGCGGCGCGAGGCCATATTGTCGTCCATCCGTGAGCAGGAGAAGCTGACCCCTGAGCTGGAGAAAGCCATACTGGCTGCTGCCACGATGACTGAACTTGAGGACCTTTACCTGCCCTATAGGCCCAAACGAAAGACCAGGGCCACCATGGCAATTGCCAAAGGCCTGGAGCCCCTGGCTAAAATGCTTTTCTCTCAGGGGAACTTTGATCCGGAAGAGAAAGCACTCCCGTTTATCGATGATGAGAAAGGGGTGGAGTCGGTGGAGGATGCCCTGGCAGGTGCCCGCGATATCATTGCTGAGTGGGTCAATGAAGATGCTTCAGCCCGTGCCCGCATGCGCCGCCTGTATGAACGCGAAGCTGCCATCAGCAGCAGGGTTGCAAAAGGCAAGGAAGCTGATGGACAGAAATATGAAGCCTGGTTTGAATGGACTGAAAACATCAGGAAGGCACCATCGCACCGCATCCTGGCGATGTTTCGCGGCGAGAATGAGGGTTTCCTGAAACTGGACATTGCGCCCGATAAGGAGATGGCCCTCGAGCTGCTGAACCGGCACTTCGTCAGGGGCCGCACCCCCGCAAGCGAACAGGTGGAAATGGCTGTTGAAGACGCTTACAAACGCCTGCTGGGTCCTTCAATGGAAACCGAGATCCGCAACATGCTCAAGGAAAAGGCCGATCAGGAAGCGATCCGGGTGTTTGCCGACAACCTGCGGCAACTCCTGCTGGCCCCGCCCCTGGGACAAAAGCGCATCCTGGCCATCGATCCCGGGTTTCGCACGGGCTGTAAGTTGGTGTGCCTTGACCGCGAAGGGAAGCTGCTGCATAACGAAACCATATATCCACACCCCCCTCAAAAGGAGTGGAAACAGGCAGCGGCCAAAATCTTTAGCCTTGTCAACGCCTACCAGGTGGAAGCCATTGCAGTGGGAAACGGAACCGCAGGACGCGAAACAGAACAACTGGTCCGTGGCATTCGTTTCGACAGGCCTGTGCTGGCCGTGATGGTCAATGAAAGCGGTGCCTCCGTGTATTCTGCATCATCCGTGGCTCGTGAAGAATTTCCCGATTATGATGTGACCGTAAGGGGTGCGGTAAGCATTGGCCGACGGCTCGCCGATCCCCTGGCAGAGCTGGTGAAGATCGACCCCAAAAGCATCGGCGTAGGGCAGTATCAGCACGATGTGGATCAAAAGCTGCTTAAGAATAGCCTCGATGATGTGGTGGTGAGTGCAGTGAATGGGGTGGGCGTTGAACTCAACACCGCCAGCAAGGAACTGCTTACCTATGTGTCGGGCGTGGGCCCTTCACTGGCAGCTGCCATCGTGAAACACCGCAATGAAAACGGGCCTTTTGATTCAAGACAAGCCCTGAAAAAAGTGGCCCGCTTTGGCGAGAAAGCTTTTGAACAATCGGCTGGTTTTATCAGGGTTAACCAGTCAGTTAACCCTCTGGATCGTACCGCGGTTCATCCTGAAAGCTATCCGGTGGTCAATAAAATGGCCAAAAAACTGGGCGTGGATATCCAGACCCTGATGCAGGATACCTCCCTGCAAAAACAAATACGCCTGGAGGATTTCGTCGATGAAAAAACAGGCCTTCCGACCCTGAAGGACATCATGCAGGAGCTGGCCCGCCCGGGCCGTGATCCCCGCCAGAAATTTGATGTCTTTGAGTTCGACAGCAGTGTCAACAGCATTGGAGACCTGCGCGAAGGAATGATCCTGCCGGGAATCGTGACCAATATTACCGCCTTCGGGGCTTTTGTGGATATTGGCGTTCACCAGGACGGCCTGGTGCATATCAGCCAGCTTGCCAACGCCTTTGTCAGCAACCCGCACGATGTGGTCAAGCTCAACCAGAAAGTCAGGGTCAAGGTCCTCCAGGTCGATGCCGAACGCAAACGCATCACCCTATCGATGAAGGAAGCCACTGATTAACGAATAATTCTGAACCGAACAGACAATCTTCTTTCAGTAAATTGATATTCAAGTCCTTTTGAGGTTTAATAGGCAACTTCTACAGGAGAAAAATAGATCTTTGTTCTTCTTTCTCTCGTACCACCGTCGTAGTTAATACGGAGTTTGTTCGGTTTAAACCGAACAAACTCCGTATTAACTACGTATTAACTATGAGCATGGTAACAGGAAATAAGGGGAAAGGGAATGTCAATGGCTGTAAAAGAGTTCAAAAAAACAAAGGCTTGGGGTAATGTACCGGAAGCCATAACAAAAAAGCCGTTGCCAGGTTATTCCCTGCAACGGCTTCAGTTAATCATTTGGTTAATTGTGCCTTAATGCTTGTCGCCGTTAGCGCCAAAGATCTTGTTGATCAGGCCAGCATAAACTTCGGTGAGATGTCCGCGGCGGACCTTCAGGGTAGCGCTCAGGTGACCGCCTTCCACGGTCCATTCGTGGTCGATCAGCTCAAACTTCACAATTTTTTCCCAGTCGCCAAAGGATTCATTGTAATGTTTCACTTCCTTTTCAAAGCGCTTGCGGATGCGAGGCATGGCGATCATCTCGGCATTGGTGGTATAGGGGATGCCCTTGATCTGGCACCAGGATTTCAGGTGAGCAAAGTCGGGAACGATCAGTGCGCCTGCAAACCTCTGGTTCTCGCCGATCACCATGATCTGATCAATAAAGGATGACTCCTTAAATTTGTTCTCGATCACCTGGGGGGCGATGTATTTGCCAAACGAGGTTTTAAAGATCATTTTCTTGCGGTCGGTGATACGCAATTGGCCTTCGGGTTCAATGCGGCCAATGTCGCCGGTGTGGAACCAACCTTCTTCGTCGATCACTTCAGCGGTCATTTCAGGGTCTTTGTAATATCCCATCATCACGTTGGGTCCTTTCACCAGGATCTCGCCGTCTTCTGCAATTTTTACCGTGACATTCTTTATGGGGGGGCCAACAGTCCCGAATTTCAAACCTCCTGGTTGGAAATTACCAACAGCCACCACGGGAGAAGTCTCAGTCAGTCCATAACCTTCAATAACGCGAACACCCAATGACCAGAAAACGCGGGCCAGGCGCGGCTGCAGGGCTGCGCCTCCCGAAACCACGATGTCCAGGTTGTTTCCAAGGGCGGCTTTCCACTTGCTTAATACAAGTTTGTTGGCAATTTTAAGCTTGATGCCATAAATGGGGTTCTTTTTTGCCTTGTCAAAGTCGAAGGCAAGGGCAACATTGTTAGCCCAGAAGAAAATAGACTTTTTAATGCCGGTCAGGGTTCTTCCTTTTGCTATGATTTTATCATAGACTTTTTCGAGCAGACGCGGAACCGCGGAAAATACATGCGGGTGGATCTCTCTGATGCTGTCACCAATCAGGGCCATATTCCCCAGATAATACATGCTGATTCCTTTGTAAAGGAAGGTGTAGTTCAGTGTGCGCTCGTAGATATGGCAAATGGGCAGGAAGCTCAGGGCGCGGTGTTCGGGGCCGAAAGGGGGAATGTCGCGTACACCGATCACATTGCTGAGGATGTTATCATGCGAAAGCATCACCCCTTTGGGAACACCGGTGGTTCCAGAGGTGTAAATGATGGTTACCATTTCGCTGGGCCTGATGGCGTCTTTGATGGCCTGAAGCGCATCGGACTTCTGGTTGTTTTTTCCCAGTTCTATCAATTCGTTGAGGTGCGGAACATCGGCAATATGCCTGAAGGTGTAAATCCCCTTGATGGCAGGGCTTTTCTCGACGATATGCTTGATTCGATGCAGGAGATCTTCGCCTGCAACGAAAACATAACTCACTTCAGCGTGCTCAAGAATGAACGCATAGTCGCTGTCGCTGATGGTGGGGTAAATGGGAATGTGGATGGCGCCAATTTGCTGTACTCCCATGTCAAGGAAGTTCCACTCGGGCCGGTTCGGGGTGATGGAGGCGATCTTGTCACCTTTCTTAACCCCCAGCTTCATCAAGCCGTAGCTGACGTAATTGCTGTTGTTAATGTATTCTTCAGTGGTGTATGTTTTCCATCCTCCCTTGTCTTCCCGGCCTGCGAGGGCATCGGGTTTTCCCGGGCAAAGTTGTGCAAACCTGGCCGGGATGTCAAATAGTCGGGTTACTTCCATTTTCTTGTTTTAATTAATTCCCTGATTTTCTTGTCTTTTTAGCTGTTGTTTGCTCCTGATCTTATACGTGCGTTTAACAACAGGGTGCGAAAATAATTAAAATTTTGTTATTGAATAGCATACACAAGAAAAAAGCAGGCAGGCAAAGGTTTAAAAACCAATGGCCTGCCTGCTTTAAATAATGGTTAAGCAGATTACTTCTTCATTTCCACGTAATATTTGTAGAAATAGGGGATTGTTTCAATACCCTTGAAAAACTGCTCAAGGGGGTAGTTTTCGTTGGGCGAATGAATAGCATCAGACTCAAGGCCAAATCCCATCAGGATGGATTTCACCCCGAGCACCTTCTCAAAGAGTGAAATGATGGGGATACTTCCGCCACTACGGACCGGGATAGGCTTCTTGCCGTAAGCGGTTTCATAGGCCTTGCTGGCAGCCTGGTATTCAACCGTATCGGTGGGCGAAACATAACCTTCGCCACCATGCAGGTATTCTACCTTCACTTTTACCGTTTTAGGGGCTATGGATTCAAAATGGGCTTTAAACAGGTCGGCAATTTTCTTTGAATCCTGGTGGGGTACCAGTCGCATGCTGATCTTGGCATGCGCCTTAGATGGGAGGATGGTTTTGGCGCCTTTTTCAGTATACCCACCCCAGATGCCATTCACATCCAGGCTTGGCCTGATGCCGGTTCGCTCAGTGGTGGAATAGCCTTTTTCGCCATTCACTTCTGCAACATCGATTTCTTTTTTGTAGTTCTCGAGGTTAAAGGGGGCACGGGCCATCTCCTGGCGTTCTTCAGCCGAGAGTTCTTCCACATCATCATAGAACCCCTTGACGGTAATCTTTCCGTTCTCGTCGGTCAGTGAGGCAATCATCTTGGCAAGCACGTTCACCGGGTTGTCTACGGCACCGCCATAGAGTCCACTATGAAGGTCACGGTTGGGGCCGGTGACTTCCACCTCAACATAGGTCAATCCGCGCAAACCCGTGGTAATACTTGGCGTATCAGGGCCAATCATGCTGGTGTCGCTTACCAGGATAACATCGCTTGCCAGCATTTCCTTGTTTTGTTCGCAGAATTTCCCCAGGCTGGGTGAACCGATCTCTTCTTCACCTTCGATCATGAACTTGACGTTGCAGGGCAGCTGTCCGGTTTTTACCATATATTCGAAAGCCTTAAAATGCATAAAGGCCTGTCCTTTATCGTCATCAGCACCCCGTGCATAAATCTTCCCGTCGCGAATTTCGGGCTCAAAGGCAGGGCTCTTCCAGAGATCAAGCGGCTCGGCAGGCTGCACGTCGTAGTGCCCGTAAACCAGCACTGTGGGGAGTTTTTTATCAAGGAACTTCTCACCATAGACCACAGGATGACCATCGGTTTTGAATACCTCTGCCTTGTCGGCACCATCGGCAACAAGCTTGTCGGCAACCCATTGTGCTGCGCGAAACATGTCATCCTTATGGGATTCCTGTGCGCTCACCGAAGGGATGCGGATCAGTTCGAATAACTCCGACAAGAAGCGGTCCTTGTTCTGTTCAACATAGTTTTTCAGGTCTTTCATAAAACAAGTTTTAGTTATGATTATATGACTAGGATTAATTTCTTTTGAAGGAAAACAAATGTATTAAAAAACCGCAAAAAATCCCATCAAAATCCGCTGCCCCATCCCCCGAAAGTCATGGTTTAAGATTTTTTAATAAGAAAGTCCTTTGGGCAAACCCGGGTCAACGATCTAATCTACAAGCTGTTTTTTAGTATATTTGTTCATTGTAGCCAAATTGCCCCATTATCCTTATGTTTTGATATCCATGAAGTATCCCCGCTTGAAAAACCTTTCGCCAGCCTACAAAATCACAGGACTTTACCTGCTGCTGGGCTTGCTTTGGATCTTGTTTTCCGATATGGTTTTGGCGTGGTTTATAAAGGATTTGGAAATGATGCGCATGATGCAGACTTTCAAAGGCTGGTTTTATGTCATCGTGACGGGTATTATATTTTTTCTGCTGATCAACAGGTCGTTCAAACGCCTTGACCGAGCACGCGAATCCTTGCGTGAAGCTGTGGTTCACTACAGCTATCTTTTTCAAAACAACCCGCATCCCATGTGGACCTTTGACTGCAATGCCAGTCGGATCATCGAAGTCAATGAAGCTGCTGTAAAGACCTATGGCTATTCGGAGCAGGAGTTTCTTCAGCTAAACCTCGAACAGCTGCACGATGCCTCCGACCTGGAGAATTTGGCTGAAATCCTCGCCTGTGACGCCCCGGAGTTTAACCGCAGTAGTGGATTCAGGCACCGTCGCAAGGATGGAAATATGATTGACGTGGAACTCATAACCCACTGTTTGCCGGGCGAAAACAATCATTCTATGCGCTTGGTGTCTGCACTCGACATTACAGGCCGCAAACAGGCTTTCGAAGCCCTGAAAGCCAGCGAACTGGCCCTGAAAGAATCGGAACGGCAGCTTTCTACCCTGATGTCAAACCTCCCCGGGATGGCCTACCGCTGCCTGAACGATCAAAAATGGACCATGTTGTTTGTAAGCAAGGGTTGCATGGAATTGACCGGTTATCCTGCCGGGGTGATCGAGAATAATTCAGTTGTTTCCTTTGGGGAGATCATTCACCCAGCCGACCAGCAGCGGGTTTGGGATGAGGTGCAGGAGAAACTGGATAAAAAGATGCCTTACACATTGACCTACCGCATCATTGCTGCAGATGGGAAGGTTAAATGGGTGTGGGAGCAGGGGGTGGGGGTTTTCGATAAACGGGGCGAACTGTTGTTTTTTGAAGGTTTTATTTCCGATATCACCGAACAACGGATTGCTGAAAGGACTTTAAAGGATAACAATGAATTGCTGCGGTCAATCCTCGATAACCTTCCCTTCCCCATGTTTTATAAATCTCTCCAGGGCTATATCATGGGCTGCAATAAGGCATTTTGCGAATACTTAGGCAAACCCTATGACCAGATATTAGGCCGCAGCGCCTGGGATCTGATCCCTGCCCAAAAAGCCATGATCATTGATGAGGTGGATCAACAGGTTTTATCTACCATGAGCAACTTCCGCAAGGAAGAACAACTGGTCTTTGCCGATGGAAGGGTCATTGATTCCGTTTACCAGAAGTCACTTTTCTTTGATGCCGAGGGTATCCCCAGGGGATTTATCGGTTTGTATTTCGACATTACCGAAAGGGTCCGTGCCGAAAAGATCATCCAAAAGCAGGTGATGGACCTGGAACGGATCAATGCCGAGCTTGAACAGTTTACCTATACTGTATCTCACGATCTCAGGAGCCCCCTGGTGACCATAAAAGGGTCTTTGAAACTGCTTTATGAAGATATCAGGGCCCATGATGAGGCGCAGATTGAGGAAGGCCTGTCAAGAATCGCTTCAGCCACGCAACGTATGCACAACCTCCTGGAAGACCTCCTTCAGCTGTCCCGTATTGGCCGCATAGGCAATCCCTTTTCCCGTTTTTCAATGAATGAACTGTTGGGAGAGGTAAAACATTACCTGCACGGGATCCTGGCAGAAAGCGGCGCCACCATGGAGGTGGAGGCAGATCTTCCTGAAGTTTTTGGGGACAGGACCAGGATCAGTGAAGTATTCCAGAACCTGTTGGAAAATGCCGTTAAGTTCAGGAACCCTGACAGGGATTTGTTGATCCGCATCGGCTGCCGCAGGGACGAAGACCAGCATGTGTTCTTTATTCAGGACAATGGCAGAGGCATTGAACCCGGCCAGCTTAACCAGGTGTTTGGCTTATTTAAAAAACTTGATCCGGATCATGAAGGAACCGGCATTGGCCTTACTGTTGTGAAGCGCATTATTGAGCACCATGGCGGAAGGGTATGGGCTGAATCGGATGGGCCCGGACATGGGGCAACATTTTGCTTTATCCTTTCTAAAAGGCCTGTTGGGGAAAATTAGTCCCAGCCCAGCCAGGTATCCATATCTCTTCGTTCTTTTTTGGTGGGGCGCCCCGAGCCTCGCTGTCGCCTGAAGGGCTGTTGTTTGATCAACTCCAGCTTGGCATACTCTTCGGGCGGAGTGAGGTCCAGCATATATTCATTTACCAGCTTGGCACCCACCCGGTTGTGAAGCAATTCAACGACCTTTATTGTTTTCACAATCGGGCCGGTGTGGATGCTGATCACCATATCGCGACGCACTTCACGTGAGGGTTTTACCGGCAGTTCATCCACCTTTACCCTGCCCGTTTTGCAGGCCTGTGTGGCCAGGCTTCGCGTCTTGAAAACCCGAACCGCCCATAACCACTTGTCAATGCGTGGCGCTTCACCACTTTCCATTTTATTCTTTTATTTTTTGCGGAAGTAAATTTTTATGGGCACCCCTGTGAAATCCCAGTGCTCCCTTATCTTGTTCTCAATGAAACGGTAATAGGATTCCCTGACATATTGCGGCAGGTTGCAAAAAAGGGCGAAAGAAGGATAATGCGTGTGCAGCTGGGTGATGTATTTGATACGTATGTATTTTCCCTTGAGGGAGGGGGGAGGCGTATTCTCAATAATGGGCAGCAGGACCTCGTTCAGTTTGCTGGTAGTGATCTTTCGGGTGCGGTTTCTGTAAACCTCCACGGCCATTTCCATCGCCTTCAGAATACGCTGCTTGGTAATTACCGAAGTAAAGATGATGGGTACATCCTGGAAAGGTGCAATGGCTTCGTGTATATTGGCTTCAAATTCCTTGGAGGTTTTATGGTCCTTTTCCACCAGGTCCCATTTGTTTACCAGGATCACTACACCCTTGTTGTTTCGGGCTGCAAGGCCAAAAATGTTCTGATCCTGCGACTGGAATCCCTCCGTGGCATCGACCAGCAGCAGGCACACATCAGCACTTTCGATGGCCCTTACTGAGCGCATCACGGAGTAAAACTCGATGTTTTCGGTCACCTTGCCCTTTTTACGCAAGCCGGCGGTGTCCACCAGGTAGAAGTCAAAGCCAAAGCTTTTGTAGCGCGTAAAGATGGAGTCGCGCGTGGTGCCTGGAATATCCGTCACAATATTACGTTCTTCGCCGATCAGCGCATTGATCAGTGAAGATTTGCCCACGTTAGGCCGTCCTATGACAGCAAACCTTGGAAGGTCTTCTTCGGGCTCTTCCTCAGGTACTTTTTCAAGGGCAGTTACCACGGCATCAAGGAGTTCGCCGGTGCCGCTTCCACTGATGGACGAGATGTTAAACACCTCACCCATGCCCAACTGGTAAAAGACGGCCGCTTCTGCCTGGTGCTTGCTGCTGTCGACCTTGTTGGCCACCAGCAGTACCTTTTTGTTTGAGCGCCGCAAAATGTCTGCTACTTCCTCATCCATAGGCGTCAGCCCCTCGTGGGTATCCACTAAAAACAAAATTACCGAAGCTTCCTCCACAGCAATGGCCACCTGGCGCCGGATCTGTTCCTCAAAAACATCATCCGAGCCTACCACGTATCCCCCGGTGTCGATCACCGAAAACTCCATCCCGTTCCAGTCGCTCTTGCCGTAATGACGGTCGCGCGTAACCCCTGACGTGGCGTCAACAATGGCGATCCTGGTCTGCGTCAGACGGTTAAAAAGAGTCGATTTACCTACATTTGGGCGGCCAACCAGCGCTACGATGTTTGCCATATTCTTTTTATTGTTTTAATTGGGAGTCAAAAAGTAAGGAAATTATTGAGCAGCCTAAAGGTCGGTATATCCAAAGCGTTTCAGCTGGGTGTCACTTTCCCGCCAGTTCTTGCTTACTTTCACGTGAAGTTCCAGGAAGGCTTTCTTCTCCAGGAACTTTTCAATGTCGATGCGTGCCTCGGTGCCGACTTTTTTCAGCATACTGCCCTTGTGGCCAATGATGATGCCTTTTTGCGACTCACGACTGACGTATATAATGCTGCGGATCCTGATTACATCCGCTTCTTCTTTAAACGAATCAACGGATACCTCTACCGAGTAAGGGATCTCTTTCTGGTAATTCATCAAAATCTTCTCGCGAATGATCTCGGCCACAAAGAAGCGCTCCGAGCGGTCGGTGAGTTCATCCTTGGGAAAATAGGGCGGTGAGAGGGGCAACAACTCAATGATCTTTTGAAGTACCTGGTCAATGTTGAAGTTCTCCAGGGCGGAAATGGGCAGTACCAGCCATTCTGGAAAGCGTTGTTTCCATTCCTCCACTTTGACAACTACCTTGTCCTGATCAGAGAGGTCTATTTTATTGATCAATAAAAGTACCGGCACGCCTGCTTCCCTGATCTGCCCGAGCAGCTCAGGATGGTCAAAATCCTGGCTGATATCGCTCATGACGATGAAAATATCGGCATCCATCATGGTGCTTTTCACGGCCCGCATCATATACTCCTGCATCTTATAGCCAGGTTTCAATACCCCGGGGGTATCCGAGAAAACGATCTGGTAGTCGTCACCATTGGCCAGCCCGAGGATGCGGTGACGCGTGGTCTGAGCCTTGGGCGTGATGATGGAAAGCTTTTCACCCAGCAGGGCATTCATCAGGGTGGACTTCCCCACATTGGGGTTGCCTATGATGTTTACGAATCCGGCTTTATGCATTTTTGTTGGATCATACAGGTTAAAGCTGTTGAAAGGGCTAACAACACCTTCTTTTTTTGCTTTTTCCCCTGTTTTTTAATGAATTGGGTGCAAAGGTAGTGCTTTTTTAGCAAAAAATCTTTTAAAACATTTGGTAAGCCGGCCAAAGATGCTTAATTTTGCACCCTGAATAAAACATACTGCGGGGTGGAGCAGAGGTAGCTCGTCGGGCTCATAACCCGAAGGTCATAGGTTCGAATCCTATCCCCGCTACTAAAAAAAATCCGGTGGATGATTTCACCGGATTTTTTTTAATTATTTGGAGATTATATCTTGTAATTATTTGGATTAAACCCTTCCTCTTTGAGAAGCTCAAGGATATTTTCGGGTCCAAAATAATGCCCGCATCCGACAAGCATAAAATAATGGCCCTTCTCTTTATTGGCCAATTCAATTATTTTTTGAACCCAGGCTTTGTTTCTTGACACAAAAACCCGATCATACATGGCTTTGACTTGCGGGTTTTCGAAATTCAATGGTGTTAAAAATGCTTTTTCAAAAGCATCTCGATCTTGACTGAAATAAGCATCAAACAAAGGCTGCTCTGACTTTGCCCTCATATCAATAGTTTTAAGACCACGTTCAAGGATATTTATCTGTGTTTCTAGAGGAGCTTCAAATTCAAAGAGTTGAAATTGTGTTTCGATTTGATCTAATCCAAGGATAATTTTTTGATCATTGGTTGCAAGATCATGAAAGTATTTATCAATAGCCAACTCTGGATCAAAGCCAATCATTCTTGGTGTCATACCCATTACGGACATATTTAGTAGCCAGCCCTCATATTCGAATTGCCGTTGGAGTGTCCTTTCCTTTCCTTTAAACAGCAAGGCGAGAATTTCCATGCTTCCCGGACTTAAAAAATTGTTTAGGTATTGATCTTCCAACAGCTTGTCATTCTCTGCATAAGTAAACAATTGTTCTTGTATCGACTCAAAATCCTCTTTAATTTCAAAGATTATGAAATCTGCCTCTTTGTATGCTTCAATATATGCATTGTGTAAAGGATAATTCTCTTTTTTTGCAGCATGAATAGAACCGGCAAGCGTGAACTCGGATCCATTTATATTCACCTGCCAGAGAAAACCAGGAGATCTGTCGGATTGAGCTAATAGGATTTGTTGGCAAACCAAGAATGCGATTGATAATACTATTTTTTTCATGTTTATTTTGTTTTTTTATTAGTCATCGTTTTCAAGTTCAAATAGTTCTTCTATTTTAACCCCAAAGCAGCCAGCTATTTTTAATGCCAACACAAGCGAGGGATTAAACTTCCCCTTCTCAATAGAGTGAATAGTCAGACGTGTAACTCCAACTTTTTCAGCCAGATCACTCTGTGTCAGCCCCAGTCTGGCCCTTTCAACTTTAATGCTGTTTTTCAAGGATAGGGTCAGTTTTTATAGGTAATTACAACAAAAATAATCCAGGCAATCAAAAACAGTATGGAAACTCCCATGACAATGAAGCGGCCCATAATGGCTTTGGGTTTCCTGAATATCCATGAAGGATTGGTCCTGAGGGATATGCGAAAGCTTATCAGATAAACTGCAAGAACAGCCTCGATAATATAAAGAATTGCGTAAAAAGAGCCCGTAAGACTCTCCAGCGAAGTCAAAATCACATATAACGTAATCCCGCAAACTAACAATGCAAAGAAAAACTTGAGCAGGGAATCCCTGATTAGTTTTACCCTTTCGTCATCATTGCTTTCGCTGCTATACATGATCATCACCATACCAAAGACAATGACAAAATGATTGATCATGAAAATCCTATCCTCCCAGCCTTCGACATAAGAATAATCCAGAATCTTTAGTATTACAAATAGTATGATGCCCAGACTGGCTAAAACAAGGCCTAGGAACTTAAACCGATGATTGGCCAATGAAGTACTACTTATCATAATGCCTGTTTTATTTACAAAAGTATAGTAAAGTATACAATATGCAAACAATTATTTATATTTTTTTGCATGATTCTAAAAAAAACCTTGGTGTGAAGACATGATTTCTTGATAATGATCTCAACAACCTTTGCAAGATCTTTCAACAAATCCAGGTTTGATTTTTCAATCCCTTTGTCTGCTAAGCTAAAAAGCCTGCCATCCAATGGCAGGCAATTTTTTATTCCCTTTTTATTTTTCTCCTGCTTTGTTTAAGGAAAGACCTTCGCAGCCTTTTTTCAGGCGCCGGGAATAAGCCGCTGACGAACCTGATCTGGTTAGTTCATGAAGCCCCCAAAGAAGCCTAGAAGCTGTATTTCACCCTCAGGAATCCCAGGTTCAGATTGGTCCGGTTACCTGCCAAAAGGGCATTGAAATGTTGATAGATCAATGAAAAATCAAGGTTTTCGGCAAGAGAATAATCCAGTGTGGGGCCGGCATAATACCCCTTCAGGTCAGGGAACCACATGGCCGATACTCCCAGGTAGAGTAAGGGGGTTGCTGACCAGGTGTATTGTCCAAAGGCTGTAAACTTTGAATAAGCGAGGTTTTTTGCTGACAGTTCACCCGTGTAGAAACTGTTAATGCTGCCCATTTCCATTGGATTACTGCTGTACATCAATTGAACCAGTGCCATGGAATTGTCTTTCAGGATTTTTTCCATGGAAGTGGTTAGGAGGATGGTACGCTCCTCTCCGGGGAGCTTGTCAAGGGGCTCAAACCAGGTGGCTTCCCCACGGAAAGACAAACTTTTGATCGCGCCCGACCAGCCAGTTCCGAAAACCAGGTCATCTCCATTGCTTACCCCCGCCAGGAATTGTATGTCATAACCCCACTGATTGACCCTGATCAGCCCTGCAGCCGTAATGCGGTTTGCACTGTCTGCCTTTACCGCCAGTTCGGCGGTTGAGGAGTAGGAGGGAAAGTATTGTATCCTGACGGCATCGCTGCCGGGACGTTCCACATAATCAACATCGAAAAAGGAATAAGCATTGAAGATGTCGTTTGGGTTCCACACAAAAGTTTGCCCCCAGTTAATTCGCTGCCGCCCCAGGGTCACCTGGAATTTATGGTACTGGAAATCCATCCAAAGGCGGTCAACAGTTGTGTTAAAAAGAATGGAGGGTTCTTTCAGCAGATTCCACGAGAGGTCAACGAGCCCGGGGTCTGCCCCGATCCGGTCTGAATAATAATCCCCCATCCTGACCAGGTCACCCGTGAAAAGGCGGTTTCTGAATTCGACGGCAATGGTCATGTTTTCGTTGACATACCCCCTGAAGTTAAGCCGGTTGTGCAACAGGTTTTCATTCAGGAAAGGCCCTGAAAGGGAATCAAACATGGAGCTCTGTAAAGTAGAAAGGTAACCCTGAAAGGATATGGGTGGGTTATCCCGGGAAAACAAAAGCCCGGGGTATAAAGACAAGAAGACCCATAAAAGCAGTATTTTTTTCATTTTCAACGGTTTGCTATTCCGATCGTTTCCTTACCTCATCCGTAATGACCTTTCCGTCCTCCAAAGTGATTACACGACGCGCCATCTTAACCACCCGGGGGTCATGCGTGGAAAAGATGAAGGTGATCTTTGATTCCTGGTTGAGTTTCTCCATGATCTCGAGCAGGGTAGTGGCTGACTTTGAATCGAGGTTGGCTGTGGGTTCGTCGGCCAGGATGAATTTCGGTCTTGAAGCCAGGGCCCTGGCCACTGCAATACGCTGCTGCTGCCCGCCTGACAATTTTGATGGCCGGCTGTTGACGCGCTCGGCCAGCCCTACGGCCTGAAGCAACTCAAGCGTGCGCTCATCACGCTCCTCCTGCGGCCATTTTTGAAGGGTCATGATAAACTCTACGTTTTCTTTGGCCGTCAGCACCGGAATCAGGTTATACGACTGGAATACGAAACCTATATTCCTGAGCCTGAAATCGATAAGCTTTGATGCTTTCAGCCTGGATAAATCTGTCCCGTCAATAAATATCTCACCCGAAGTCGGCATGTCAAGCCCGCCAATCATGTTGAGCAGGGTGGTCTTGCCCGAACCCGAGGGCCCCACAATGGCTGCAAATTCTGCTTCCTCAAAATCAAGGCTTACGTCGTTCACCGCATGAACCTTGACCTGGGATGAATTATAGATCTTGTTGACGTTTTTTAATTTCAGGATCTTCATGTCTTTTTCCCGTTTAATGGTTTATTCTGTTCTTAGTGCTTCTACCGGATTTAACTTCAATGCCTTGCGGGCAGGCCAGATCGAAGAAATCAGGGCCGTGAGGATCACCATGATCACAATAAAGGCAAAGAATTGGGGGGTAATGACCGGATAAACTTTTGCTGCAAATCCAATGGCCTCAAAACCCTCGCCCCAGCCTCCGAAATGAATCCCGGTATTTCCCAGGATGCCAATCATTGCCCAGCCCAGCAGGATGCCTGCCAGGGCTCCTACCGAAGTCAGAAACAGGGTTTCAAGCGAAATCATTTGAAAGACCCGTTTGCGGTTCATCCCGATTGCCATCAGCATCCCCAGCTCTTTGGTCCTTTCAAGGATCGACATCAGCATGGTGTTGATGATTCCAAAGGCCAGGGCCAGCATGATGATGCCGATGAAAATGACATAATAGATCACCATGAAATCGCTCATCAGTGCTGCATCTGGCGCCAGCTCCTTCCAGGTCCTTACGGTGTTTTCGCCCGTAATGGCAGCCAGGGATTCCTTTGCCCGGTTCACATCCTCAATGTCATCCAGCAAAACTGCAATTTCATGGGTAAGGATTTCACCTCCCCCATAAAGCCTGGCCAGGTCTCCGGCATTCACAAATACATTGGTTTGGTCAAAGCCTGTGTTGTTGGTCTTATAGATGCCACAAACCCGAAAAATCCCCTGGATCGGATTACCCTGCAAGTCTGAAAGGGTGATCTGAATTTTGCTCCTGAGCCGGTAGTCAAGCGCCTCCTCCGTGATTAGCAGGCCATAACGGTCCAGCTCCTTCTGATCGAAGGCCTCACGCAGGGCATCCCTGAACTCTTTTTCTGACCGGAATCGCTCCTCCCTGAGGGGCTCCAATCTTTCCAGGATATCATCGGGGAGGTTTGCTTCACGCAAGGTGGCCATTAAGGTGTCGGTAATGATAAACTGCTTGAGTTTAAGCAATTCGGCTGTTTTGTCGCTGATCAGGATTTCACCGGAATTTTGGCCATCCAGATAGTTTCCGCCACCCTCGACAAGGGTCTTGTAGATCTCTGTGATCTCTTTCTCTTTTTCTGGATTTACCCCGTTGATCATGATCCCGGTATTGGCCCAGGGGGTATTGGCCATGGCAATGATCTTCGTTCTTTGGGCCCAGGCCGCAAGGCCTTCAAGGGTATCTAAACTTTGAATGATCTCATCAGCATTGTTAACGGTAAACTGTATCTCTTCGTTTTTTACGTATTCACTGTTGTGTATCTGAAGATGCGATACTTCATTGTAAACAGCTCCCTGAAGGCGCTGCCTGCCCCAGCCTTCAACAATACCAATCAGCAGTACCCCGGCAATGATGCCAAGGGTTACGGCGATGATAACAACCAGGCTTCTTTTTTTGTTGCGCCAAACGTTTTTCCAGGCTATCGATCCTATCATAGCTATGCGTTTTTAGGCTTTTAATGCTTCAACGACTTCCAGTTTGCCGATTTTCCTCAAGGGATAAATCGTGGCCAGTAAAACCATCAGGGCCACGATCACCGCCTGCCAATAGAAATAGGAACCAAACCAGGCGGTAGGCATCAGCGGGTCCCAACCCCAGTCGACCATCATTTGTGCAATGTCTCCAGTCAGCACATAGGGGTTGTAATAAAAGTACAGGATGACCGGTGTGCTGGCCAGCAATCCGGCTGCCAGGCCCAGAATGCCCAGGAGAAACATTTCAATGGTAATGATCCTTTTCAGTTTCTTTTTCTGCATCCCGATGGCTACCATGACCCCGAATTCACGCTTTCTTTCCGAAACCATCATCAATACCGTCCCAAAAATGCCAAAGAATATGATGAAATAAAGAATCATCAGCATGGCCATTCCCGACTGGTTGTCGCCTTCTATTTGCTGGTGCAGAATCGGGTTCAGTTCATACCAGGTCTTTGTCGTTGTGTTTTCATCCGTCAGCAGTTTGTTTATGCTGGTTCTGGCTGTTTCAATGGTGCGGTCCGATTTATCCGGAAGGTTAATAACAAGCGAGGTGATCCTGCCTTCCGCGTCAAAGAGCCTTTGGGCCGCCGGGAGGCTCATGATCACCAGTTTGTTGTCCATGTCGGGCGAGGGAATTTTGATGATTCCCCTTACCGGGAAAATTCCCGTCGCCGAAACACCCCGGTAACCCTGTCCCATCAAAATCACCGAATCCCCAAGCTCCACTTTCAGGAAGCTGGAGAGTTTGTCCGATACCAGGATCCCGTCGTCATCCTGGCTGAGATAACCATTCTCTTCCCTGGTACTTTCCTGAATGACCGGTAAATAGGTTTCCTTGCCATCTGGCGAAAGTTCCAGTTCCATGGCCAGGCGTTCTGATGACGAATACGAACGGCCCTGGCTTTTTTCTATTTGCGCAAGCAGGTCTTCCGGGATTTTCTTTCCCTTCCTTAGGTTGGCTACCGCCTCTTCTGTGATCCGGTACTTCACCAGCTTTTGCTCCGGATCTGAGAATTGTCGCTCCTTTTCGGGATCAATCCCCATCACCACGACCCCCTTGGTCTGCATCCCGCTCGAAGCCAGGGTAAAGGATTCGATATGGGGGGTAACCGAAACAACTTGCTTTATTTCTTCTATGCCAGAAACGACCGAATCGTTGTACTCAAATGAGTGATCGAAGGAGGGACTGTCCTGGTATTTTTCATGCTGAACCTGTAAATACCCGGTGAACGACTCAATAACGTTGTTGATCATATGATCGTACGATCCCAGCTGTATGGACCGCATGATCACGGCAAAGAATACCGCAAAGAAAACCGATGCCGAAGTGATCAGCGTGCGGCGACGGTTCCGCCAGAGGTTCCGCCAGGCTATCTTAAATTCCTCTTTCATGACCTTCAGTTTCAGTGATCAATGCACTCTCTGCATATTCTGCTGGGAGAAAAAACTTTCCTCAAGGGGTATGTTAAAGCTGATCTCCCTGATCTCAATAATGGTCCGGTTTTCGGGCTCTTCCTCCGGGATCAGTTCAATCCGGGAAGTAATCGTCCTGCCATCCATGACCTTAATGTCACTGCCAGTTTCAGTCCGCACCAGGTAACCATCCTCATCGTACAATTCGGCTTTCAGGACCAGGAACTCTTCCTTGTCGATCCACTGGATCTGCTTTCCCCAAACAATGGAAGCATCTTCCCGGGCAGTCATTCTTATTTTATAGCATAAGCGTCCGCCCTGTCGCTCTTCGCCGATGATTTCATGGTCATAGTCCTTGACAATGGACGACTCCCTTAAAATGTCATCATTGGTGTAATCCGATCCCATCCAGCCCTGCGACATCATGGAGGGGGGCAACTTGATCAGCCTGCTGATGGTGGGGTCCCACCGCCACATCTCCGATTCCCGTTTCAGGAAAGTCTGCCCCGCTTCCTTGGCCGGGGCGGTGATCAGTGCCAGCGCATGATCTTTCCCAAGCGTCCAGCTCTTAAATTCAATGGTGCGCTCCCATGCCGGCCGGATAATGGTCATCGCCATTAGGCTGTAACTGCTCTCCTCGCCGTTAAACTTCTCGTCGGCCTTCCTGACAATCTCCGTGGCACTCAGGCCCTGGGCCTGAAGGGCGTTTACACCCGGAGCCATCAACAACACCAACATGAATAAATTTCTGGTTTTCATAATCATCCTATTTATACATTTCAATGATCCTTTCGATCATTTTTTTATCATCCTCACTTTCCGAGTAAATGTTTTTTACCGCATAGCCCACCAGGGTTGAAAAAAACAAATTCAGTTCGCAAACCGGATCGTAATCACTGCCCAAACGTTCCTTTTTCCTGTAAAAGTAATCGGCTATGATCTTTCTCATCTGCAAAGGGGTTGAGTAACTCCCCGGGTCTTTCCCTGCTGCGCCTTTTGCATCCGGTTCGTGAAAGGTCTTTATCAATTGTTCCCTGACGTCTTTTTGTACAAGCAGTTGCATCAACAGCCTCCAGAACGACCTCTCCTTTCTTAAAAGCACGGGGATCTTCCTGACAAAAAAAACAAACTCCTTTTCCGTAAGGTAGCCATCGCGGTTGATATCAAAGAATTTGGTGGCTTCGTTCACCGACTTTAATACAATGGCTTGCAGCAAGGCCTCCTTGCTTTCAAAATAATTGTACATCAGTCCTTTGGATATCCCTGCATGCCTGGCAATATTACTGATCGTGGTGCGATAATACCCTTCGTTGGCAAACTGTTCAAGGGCTGCCCCCATGATCAGGGCCTTTTTCTCTTCCCTGATCTCCTTAAACTGTTGTGAGGTTCTGGGTGACATTTTGGTTGAACGTTTATTCAATGACCTGTTTTAAGAAAAACCGTTTTGAATGAACGGTTGGTCAAATTTAAAACGGGATTTTTTAAAATCCAAATTTTCTGAGGTTTTTTTTCATTATTTTTTAAAATTTTGAAAGAGATGATGGTAAATAATTAATGTTCAATAATTTAATGCTGACTTCAGGATGCCGATAAAATGAAAAGAACGCGTTATTCTAACTCGGTTTTGTTTCCCTTACAAGCCCCCTGGGCATGCAACCCATCATTTTAAAGAACCGCCCCAGGGTTGCATGGCGTAAATTTGTTTCGGGTCTCATGGCATTGGCGTTTTAACCCAGGATCTATCAGATGCCCGGGTCCGACCAAGGTCGGGTTTGAATCGTAGTTTAGTCGTTTTAAACCGTATTAACTACGACCATGGTACGACCGGGATAGGAGGATGGTTTGGGTTTAACGGCTGCCTGGGTGCAGGAAAGGGTTTTGCTACCCGAAGGCTTTTACTGGAGAATGATTGCAGAAAAATTTTCTGGCAAAAGTTGAAAAGAATTTCAATCGAAGGGGTGGGGAAGGGGGCAAAAAAAAAGAGGCTCCTCCCTGGCTTTAGGGAGCGCCTCTTTAAATCTTTTGTGCGGCGGGTTTATTCCGCCAGGGCGTGTATCTTTTCCTGGAGTTTGGTATCGGCCTGGTAATCGGACAGGATGGACTCATAGCGTTCTAAGGTCATCCCCTTGGCTACGACCGCCTTTGTCAGGTCGTCGATCATTCTTTCCTGGATGCCGTTCAGGGCATCGGCTACCACCTTAAAGGCTTTCTTTTCTTCTTCGGTGCCTTCAACCTTATCTTCACCCTTTTCCTGGGCCTGTCCCATCATTTCATTGAAGCGGGGGATGCTCAGGTTGTTTTCCTGGATGATGGCGATCATTTCGCGCTGGGTGTTCTGCTGGATGGTGATGACTTCCACCAGGACCTTACCAAAGTTTATCAGCTCGGTGTCGGTATAATCGTAATCCTGGGCTTTCAGGGGCTGGCTGAGCAACAGGACAAAAAGCAATGCAAGGCTTGAAAACAGGGTTTTCTTCTCGGAAAAACGCATAACAGAATTTTTGAAATGAGGATTTTTTTTAATTGGCGCAAATTTAGCCAATTGACCCCTGAAAAACAAAAAAAGCTGCCGGGAGGGCAGCTTTTTTAACATAGTTTCAGGATAAAATTATTTCGCTATTTCTTCGGGGCATTCGACCTTCACCAGGGCATCGAGGTGAACGGCCACGTAGGTGTATTCGCTCACATCAATGCCTTCTTCAGGAAAGCCGCCTTTGTATGTGGTAAAGCGTCCTGCATTTGGCCTGCGATCAGGAATTTCATTATAACCCTGAATCTTTACAGGTTCGTCGACCTCCTGGAGGGCAAGGTTTTCACCCAAGTTGATGGTCAGCATTCCATCGACAATGCTTACAGAGGCGCCTTCCACCAGGTTCTGTCCGGCATAAAGCGGGTAAGGACCTGCCTCGTTGGTGTCAATATAATACCACCAGGCGGGACCACCACCGGCCATATTACCTGCCCATGCGGTTTCTTCTGCCCAGCATTCTTCTTCTTCAGGGCAATCCACTGCATAAAGGCAGAAAGAGAGGTTGCTCAGCCCTGCGGGATCTCCGCTGGCATTGACAGGGGCTGAAAGGCCGGTGTCGGACAGGGAGCCTTCTGCATAATAATATACATTGGCTTCATTGCTGCCTTTTACGATGACCGCGCCAACGATATAGCACATGCCCTCGACCTGGATGGTTCCATCAACGGTGAAGGACACATAGGTTCCGTCGGTTTCAACGATGAGCCCTTCGGGCCATTCGATAACTTCGTCTTCATCGTTATAAAAGACACCGTCTTCGTAATTGAACTGGCCAATACTGAGGTCAAAGGAGGTTTCGAAAGCCAGGGCAACCTCATCACAGCTGCGGTTGCCACCATTGCTTTCACCGTCAATGATCTGGGGGGTAACGCCAGAACCTGAATCGGGTTCACTGGGGGTTGACATAATAACGATGTCTTCCTGGGTATCGAGAATCACCTGATCTTTTTGACAGCTTGTAAAAGCAAACGCCACCAGGGCGAGCGCGCTAAAAAGAACAAAGAGTTTTCTTTTCATAGATTTGGTTGTTTTTGGGGTTAAAACGTTTTTAAACAAAAAAAAACGTTCGCTCAAAATTTACATGGTGAAATTACTTCAAAAAAACATTAGAAAACTATGGGATTCCCTTAGGGTCGACATAAGCAATTAAACGTATATTATGATAAGTAAAAATACTGGTTATGAGGTGCAGTATTCGAGTAGACAGTATTGATATCCAGTTAATTGCACAAAAAGGTAAAAAAAAAGCCGTCCCGCAAAGGCGGGACGGCTGGAGTGTTTTTCCGAAAAAATTAAGACCTGGTTTTACCAGCGGGCAGATTTTATGTCGCCGCTGGCTGAATCGACGTATTCAACGAAGGCTGAGACGTAGAACCCGTTGGTGAAGTCAACACCTGAGAGTTCCGGGGCAGTGCTCAGGTAAAGGGTATAGGTATTGGAACCTTCAGCTGGTTTCCTGTTGAAGTAGTCATCGGGGAAATTGATGCTTTCGGGGAGATAGGCATCAACAGCTGCATAAAATCCATCTCCCATTGCGAATAACAGGAAGCCCGTGTCGGAAAGGGTGTATCCATCCAGGAGGGTGATTCTCAGGAACCAGCTGGATGGAGCGTTGTTGT
>JAZBOS010000072.1 GCA_036351255.1 Bacteroides sp. | reverse complement strand
TCGATTTATTTGGCAAATACAGCATCATCCCCTCCATCCAGACCACCCACGCCACCAGCGATATGATTTGGGCCCTTGACCGCATCGGTGCCGAACGCCTGGAAGGGGCTTATGCCTACCAGCAACTGCTCGGGCAAAACGGCTGGCTGCCCAACGGCAGCGACTTCCCTGTCGAACACATAAACCCCCTCTATGGTTTCTACGCCGCCTTTGCCCGTAAAAACCGTGACGGCTATCCCGAAGGAGGTTTCCAGATGGAAAACGCCCTTACACGCGAGCAGGCCCTCCGTGGAATGACCATCTGGGCCGCAAAAGCCCAGTTCGAAGAAGATGAGAAAGGCAGCCTCGAACCCGGCAAATTCGCCGACTTCATCGTGGTGGAAAAAGACCTGATGACAATGCCCGCCGAAGAAATCCTGACCCTCCCCATCAAATATACCTTTGTCAATGGTGAGAAGGTTTATGCTTCAACCGAATAAGGGCAATATTTCCATATATCAGGAAAAAAATTTTCCTCAGGAGCCAGGACCACCTGACTCCTGTTTTTTTTGCTTCAGGAGCAGGCATTCCGGCAAGGCACTTTTTATTTTCTTTGGGAAAAGGGCCGTACCATCCCCATACCATGGTCGGGGTTTAGTCGGGTTTCAACCGTTTTAAAACGACTAAAACCCGACTGAACCCATACCTTGCCAGAGACCAGTTTGCACCCTGGTTCTTGAACGGGACCCTGGAATTTTTGAGAAGGGATCAAAAAGAATTAATACAATCGGCTGGCGAGGTTCCCCTTATTCCTCCACGTAAGGCTTTAGGATTTCTGCCCATTTAACATATCCCGCCCCTAAAAGGTGCAGGCCGTCGTTGGTGTAGAGGGTGTCGAGCTTGCCTTCAGCGTCCTGAAACTTGGGGTAGAGGTCAATGAAGGTCAGGCCGAATTCGATGGCCAGACTGGCGATACCCGCATTGACGGCGCGGATCTTATCGTCCTTGTTCTGGTGGCCTGTAAAGCGTGTAAAACCATTGTTTGTAGGGAAAAGGCTTTGAACATAAATGGAAGTGGAGGGAGAATCCCTGATGATGCGCTGTATGATTTTTCGATAGTTGGAAAGGATCACTTCGGGCGAATTGTTTTGGGCAATGTCGTTGATGCCGATAAGGATAAAGATCTTGGCGGGTTTGGACGACAACACTTCGTCCAAACGAGCCAATACTCCAAAGGTATTGTCGCCCGAAATGCCCCGGTTCTTCACGCGAGGATTCTGCAGCAGTTCTTCCCAGGCGCCAACATTAGTAATGCTGTTGCCCAGCATGATGATCTCGCCTTCGCCATCAGGGAGCAGTTCGAACATCGACTGCCGCTGTTCATAAAAATAGCTGCGGTAAGTGGTATCCGCCTGTGCAAAAAGGCCGGAGGCAAGTAAAACAAGTATGAAGTTCAGGGCTATTCTCATATCAGATTTTTTTTCAAATTTCAGGAATATTCATGAGAATTTCATTGAAACTTTCGAACAGAAATGTGGAAAACCTGCAAGTTATCAACAATAGATATTTCATAGGGCATATATATTAACTTTACACAAGAATATTGAGCACTGACAATATTTTCCATGCAAAAAGTTATTTTTAAACCCTTGATTTGGCCGGCTTTTTTTTTATTGGCTGTATTACTGGTAATTAATCCCCACATCGCCATGAGCCAGCATCCCAATGAAACCCTGAAAACAATTCACGAACGGACGAGCATTCGCAGCTATACCGAAGAAGTTGTTCCTGCCAAAATGATTGAAATGCTTCTGAAGGCTGCCATGGCGGCCCCATCCTCAAGGAATGTCCAGCCCTGGTTGTTTTTTGTGGTGGAAGACGGTGAACTGTTGAAAAAGCTTTCGGAAGATCTGCCCTCAGCCACAATGCTTGAACATGCCCCCCTGGCTATCGTTGTTTGCGGCGATACCCGCAAGGGCAATCCCAATGAAGAACAGGTGCATAATTGGGTAATGGACTGTTCGGCGGCCACCCAAAACCTTTTGCTGGCCGCTCAGTCGCTGGGGCTTGGGGCGGTATGGACCGGGGTGTATCCTTATGCCGAACGGATCGCCACTGTTAGCAATGCCCTTGGCCTGCCTGACCACATTATTCCCCTCAATGTGGTGCCAGTTGGTTTCCCTGCTGTCCACGCCACACCTAAGGATAAATGGGACGAGGGGAAGGTAAAATACCTGAAGAACGAATAGTCAGTTAGATCGTGAAAGGCTGAAACCCGTGATTTAAGCCCAAAGGTCATTAAGGATTGGCCTGGTTTTTGATACTTTGATCCTGAACGGAACAACCATCAAAATATGCCCTATGAGAGCTGCGCTAAAACCCTTATATGACTACCAGTGGGAGTTAACCCTTGCGGGCGCTCAACTGGATGAAAAAATATTGCGCTGCCCCTGCAGCGGCAATGTTGAGGCTGCTATCAGGGGGCATTGCCGCAGCCTGATCATGACTGCTTCCGACATTAAATACGAATTGATCAGCCTGGAGCAGGCCCTTTCAGAGACCGATGAGGACTCCCTTTCGGAAACGGAAAAGGCAGGACTCCTTGCGGAAGCACTGCAGCAAATGGAGCGCTCGCTTTACCTGGTGGTAAAAAATTTCGTGAACCTGATGGCATCTGTGGAAGGACAGCCCGAAGAGGAAGCTGCGCGGGAGATCCTGAAGGAATTCTGGCCTAAAATGGCCGAAATATACCAGTATTTTAAAACCAGCCTGCTGGAGGTTGAAGCAGAAAACAAATAGCCTCAATCGTTGGCACGTTGTTTTAAGAAAAAAAGACGCCAAATTAGTTTGCTAAATAAAAAGAATCTACTATCTTTGCAAGCCTGAAAAACGAAGGAGAATTTAGAAAACCAGGAAATAAAATTGCTCAATACCATGTATTTAACCTCAGAAACAAAAAAAGAAATATTCCAGCAGTATGGTGGTTCAGATACCAATACTGGTTCACCTGAAGGCCAGATTGCCCTTTTCACCCACAGGATCAATCACTTGACCAAGCACCTGAAAGCCAACAAGAAGGATAAAGGCACGCAGCGCTCGCTGATTCTCCTGGTAGGAAAAAGAAGAAGACTGCTTGATTACCTGAAAAGCAAGGAAATAGAACGCTACAGGGAAATCATTAAGAAACTGAACCTCAGGAAGTAATTAAAACTTCGTAAGAAACAGGCAATTAAAAATTTAGTTGCCTGTTTTTTTTTTCAGACAAAAAGAAAAACCGGTATCTGCATAAGATTGTTGTTGATTTTCCCAACTTATTGTATTAATTTTAACACCTTTTGCACGAAAAACCGAAAAAAGAAAACAAGACGAGAATTATTAGAAACAGAAATTAAGAAAGAAAAAGAAAATGTCGACGACTAAGATTGGAATTACAAAAGAGTTTGATTTAGGAGACGGAAGGATCGTTTCCATTGAAACCGGGAAGCTTGCCAAGCAGGCTGACGGATCTGTTGTTGTAAAGATGGGCGAAACCATGCTGTTGGCTACTGTAGTGGCTAAGAAAGATGTGGTTGAAGGTCAGGATTTTTTACCCCTGTCTGTTGATTACCAGGAAAAATATGCTGCCGCAGGGCGTTTCCCGGGTGGTTTTTTCAAGCGTGAAGCACGCCCCTCAGAATATGAGATATTGATATCCCGTTTGGTTGACAGGGCGCTTCGTCCGATGTTCCCCGACGGTTATCGCGCCGAGACCCAGGTCCTTATTTCCCTGATTTCGGCAGAAAAGAACAATTTGCCTGATGCATTTGCAGGTCTTGCTGCTTCAGCAGCCCTGGCGGTATCAGATATTCCCTTCAACGGGCCCATTTCTGAAGTAAGAGTAGCCCGTATTGATGGAAAATTCGTCATCAACCCTACAATCACTGACCTTGCTGAGGCCGACATCGAGATCATGGTAGCCGGAACGCTGGACAACATTGTGATGGTAGAAGGCGAGATGAAGGAAGTCTCGGAAAATGATATGATCGAGGCCATTAAAGTGGCCCACCAGGCCATTAAGGTTCAGTGCCAGGCGCAGCTTGATCTGGCGGCAATGGTTGAAAAATCGAAAGAAAAACGGGAGTATCCTGCGGAAGCGGGAGATGAATCGCTTTACGAAGCGATGAAAACCGCTTTGTACGACAAGGTGTATGCCCAGGCCAAGAGTCCCGATGGCAAAGCCGAACGCAAGGCAGCCATGGACGTCCTCAGGGATGAGTTTATGGCCCAGTACAGCGAAGAAGAACAGCAAGAAAAAGCGCCCCTGATCAAGAAATATTTTGGAAAGATCCAGAAAGAAGCTGTGCGCAACCTGGTCCTGGATGAGAAGATTCGTCTGGATGGCCGCAAACCTGATGAGATCCGCCCGATCTGGTCAGAGGTGGATTACCTGCCTGCCGCCCATGGTTCTGCGATCTTTACCCGCGGAGAAACGCAATCACTGACGACTGTAACCCTGGGGACCAAACTGGATGAGCAAACCATTGACGGAGCTGTATTTGAAGGCAAGAACAAGTTCCTGTTGCATTACAACTTTCCGCCATTCAGCACAGGTGAGGTCAAGATGATGCGGGGCACCAGCAGGCGTGAGATCGGTCACGGAAACCTGGCCCTGCGCGCACTGAAACCCGTCCTGCCCAATGGCAACGATAACCCTTATACCGTTCGGATCGTTTCCGACATCCTTGAATCGAACGGTTCGTCATCGATGGCTACCGTTTGTGCAGGAACCCTTGCCCTCCTTGATGCCGGTGTTAAGATCAGCAAACCGGTATCAGGTATTGCCATGGGACTGATTGCAGACCCTGACACCAACCGTTATACTATTTTGTCAGATATCCTGGGTGATGAAGACCACCTGGGCGACATGGACTTTAAAGTAACGGGTACGCGCGATGGCATCACCGCCTGCCAGATGGACATCAAGATTG
The DNA here is from genome assembly GCA_036351255.1 of Bacteroides sp. Classification (NCBI taxonomy): domain Bacteria; kingdom Pseudomonadati; phylum Bacteroidota; class Bacteroidia; order Bacteroidales; family Bacteroidaceae; genus Bacteroides; species Bacteroides sp. The sequence continues at coordinate 34,499 of JAZBOS010000072.1, read as the reverse complement.
ATGGTCTCAGCTACGACCTGATGGCCGAAGCCCTTGAGCAGGCCAAAAGAGGCCGTATGCACATCCTGGGCGAGATGGTCAAGACCATTTCCGAGCCCCGTGCCGATTACAAGCCTCACGTGCCGCGCATTGTCAAGATGACCATTCCCAAGGAATTTATTGGCGCCATCATTGGCCCCGGTGGAAAAGTCATCCAGGAGATGCAGCGTGAAAGCGGTTCAACCATTGTTATTGAGGAGGTTGGGGATTACGGTGTGATCGATATCGTTTCGGATGACAAGGAATCCATTGACTTTGTAATCAACAAAATCAAAGGAATCATTGCCGTACCTGAAATTGGTGAGATTTATGAAGGCACCATCAAGAGCATCGTACCCTTTGGGATGTTCGTTGAGATCATTCCCGGTAAGGAAGGCCTGCTGCACATCAGCGAGATCGAATGGAGAAGGCTTGAGAAAGTGGAGGACAGCGGCTTTAAGGTTGGCGACAAGATCGAGGTTAAACTTCTGGACCTGGACAAAAAGACAGGCAAGCTGAAACTCTCGCGCAAAGTGCTTATTCCCAGGGATCAGCCCAAAAAAGACTGATTCTGAAGCACAGGCTTTGCCGGGTGTAAACTTTTTGTGGAGAATTCCGTAGAATAGAATAACATCTTTTCTGGCAAGCTTATGAGGCAACTTAAAATATCCAAGCAGGTTACCAACAGGGATACTGCTTCCCTCGACAAGTACCTGCAGGAAATTGCCAGGGTCGGGTTAATCTCGGCCGAAGAGGAAGTTATTCTGGCACAGAAAATAAAGCAAGGCGATAGGGCGGCTTTGGAAAAACTTACCAAAGCCAACCTTCGCTTTGTTGTTTCTGTTTCGAAACAATACCAAAACCAGGGACTGAGTCTCCCCGACCTGATCAACGAAGGCAATTTGGGTTTGATGAAGGCTGCACAGCGGTTTGACGAAACCCGGGGTTTTAAGTTCATCTCCTATGCGGTTTGGTGGATCAGGCAGTCCATTTTACAGGCCCTTGCTGAGCAGGCGCGTATTGTTCGCCTGCCGCTGAATAAGATCGGCACCATCAACAAGATCAACAAGGCATTCTCCTTGCTGGAGCAGAAGCTTGAGCGCGAGCCTTTCCCGCACGAAATCGCTGAGCTGCTCGATATGCCTGAGGAAGAAGTAAAGGAGTCACTTAAAAACGCCGGACGGCATGTTAGCATGGATGCCCCGCTAATTCAGGGTGAAGAGAACGACATGTATGAGGTGCTCACCAATGAAGAGGCCGACATGCCAGAGAACAACCTGCTATATGACTCGCTGAAGGATGAAATAGAACGGGCCATTTCAACCCTTACCCCCCGGGAGGCTGAAGTAATCCGCTATTATTTCGGATTGGGTGGATTGCAACCCCACACCCTGGAAGAAATTGGCGAAAAGCTTGACCTCACGCGCGAGCGAGCCAGGCAGATCAAAGAAAAAGCCCTCAGGCGACTCAAGCATTTCTCCCGCTGCAAGAACCTAAAACCTTATTTGGGATAAACCATCATTTTTCACTTTTCATTTCTCACTTTTCATTTTCATTATGTCTGTTCTTCTGGCCCCTTCCCTGCTTGCTGCCAATTTTCTGGAACTTGGAAAAGAAGTGGAAATGGTAAACGAAAGCCAGGCCGACCTGTTTCATGTAGATGTAATGGATGGGCATTTTGTTCCGAACCTCACCTTTGGTTTTTTTATCATCAGGCAGATCAAAGCGATCGCAAAAAAGCCCCTGGATGTGCATCTGATGATCAGCAATCCTGACCGCTACCTTGAGGAATACAAGGATGCAGGAGCAGACTGGCTGAGTGTGCATTATGAAACCTGTCCCCACCTTCACAGCAGCATCCAGCAAATCAAGAAACTGGGGATGAAAGCCGGAGTGGTAATCAACCCACACAATCCTGTAAGCCTGCTCAGTGACATTATTCCCGATGCAGATTATGTGTTGCTGATGTCAGTAAACCCCGGATTTGGCGGACAGAACTTTATTGAAAGCACCTATCGGCGTCTTCAGGAGTTAAAAGCGTTGAAAGAAAAAATGAATCCCCAACTGCTGATTGAGGTGGACGGAGGGGTGGATGCAACCAATTCCGGCAAACTGGCAAAGGCCGGTGCCAATGTGTTGGTGGCAGGAAGCGCCGTTTTCGGTGCAGACAGCCCTGCCTTGGCCATTAGAGAAATTAAGGCAGCAGCCGAATAAAAATCAGCCCTCTATTCAAAAACTAACTTCCCGTTAAAATCAACTGGCGTAATCTCATTTCCGGGGAGCTAGGAGATCCTTATTTCAGGTGTGCCTTGCGTTGCAGGAAAGGCCTGTAAAAATCGAAATTCTGATAAATCAGGAATACTGTCAGCAAGGCAACGATCAGTCCCGGAAGGATTCCCCTTGGGTCATAAAGGATATGAAAAGCAAGAATGTTGATGCTGATTGGAGCCAGCACAATCAAGGCGAGCGGGACAAAGCGGTTGGTTAGCAGGGCAATGGCCACAAGCATCTCGAAAAGTTTCACATACATCAGCCAGTAACCCATGCTTACCAGGATGTTCTGGGCTTCAGCAGGCATAGGAGTAAGCCCAAGGAAATTTTCAAAAAAATGATTGGCACCATAAATCAACAGAATGAGCCCCAGCGTGATTCTGGCTATTCTCTTCATGCTTTCCATACGTTTGGGTTTTTTAGAGATACTAATTTTTCGGGCCCAGGCAACTTGAATCCCCCTGAGGCTTACTGACAATAAAAATAAATATTAATTCCAAAATGTCAAAAAAATAATTTCTTAATCAGAATGGACAGTTAGCCAGGAAAATTCAATTTTTCAACATGATTCCTTTCCTGTCCATTCATTAAAGCAATATTGATCTTCGCCCATGGAATCCAGCAATTGCAAAAAGCCCGAAGAAAGAGGGGCAAATGGTAATGTGTTTTTTCTTAATTTTACTTTTTCTTTTCCAGAAGAAAAGCAAAACCAAGAATATGGACAAAAGTAAAAAGCAATCATCGAGACTAAACGCGATCACAAAACGAGTGGAGAAATATATCATCCAACTGCTGATCGCGCTGATGTCTATTTTGCTGATCATCGCCAGCCTTCAGCTTGCATACGAAGTGATAAAGGCCATCCTTACCTCTGATGGGTTCCTGATAGACCTGGACGGGCTGATGGGCTTGTTTAGTGTTTTTCTCCTGGTATTGATAGGCATAGAATTGCTCGACACCATTAAGGTATATTTCAAGGAACACGTCATTCACGTTGAAATCGTTTTGCTGGTTGCCATCATTGCAGTAGCCCGAAAGGTGATTGTCATGGATTTTGACAAATATTCCGGCATCGAAATCATTGGTATTGGATTTATAGTCCTCGCCCTGGCAGGGGGATATTATCTTGTAAAAAAATCTGGGAAAATTGGTTTCTGGCCCAAGGAATCGGAGGAAGACCGCGAGACCATCATTGAAGAAAAGGCCATCGGTGAAGAAAACGATGAAAGGTTAATTGAACGTAAAAAAGTCATCAAAAGCCAGATTATTGAAACACCAGCAGATCCGGAGGATATTCAGAGCTTACGAGAAAACCAGTCGGAACCGAAAGGCAAATCCGGAGATTAAAGTATAGACCCGGGGAAGGATGGTTAATCTTCGTCCTTCACCCTGGTGAGATTGATTAAAACATCACATGGCTTGGAAAAACCTAATACATAATGAACTTGCTGCTAATATTTTGCAAATTAATTATTTATTAAAAAGGGTGATTTTCTGCAATCTTTTCTTACTTTCGCAACCGTAAATTCACTGCCTTTCGTAAGGGAAAACCAAAGAGAAAAACGGAATCATGGCAAGGGCAACAGACCAGACCAAATATATTTTTGTTACCGGGGGCGTGACCTCTTCGCTGGGAAAAGGGATCATATCTGCTTCCCTGGCCAAACTCCTTCAGGCCAGGTGTTATTCTGTAACCATCCAGAAACTTGATCCCTACATCAACATCGATCCCGGAACCCTGAACCCTTACGAACACGGGGAATGCTATGTAACAGAAGACGGAGCAGAAACGGACCTCGACCTGGGACACTACGAGCGGTTTTTGAATGTTAACACTTCCCAGGCAAATAATGTCACAACCGGGCGAATCTATAAGTCGGTGATTGAAAAGGAGCGCCGGGGCGATTATCTTGGGGAAACTGTACAGGTGATCCCTCATATTACGGATGAGATCAAGCATTCCATTAAGCTTCTGGGCAAAAGCGGCCAATACGATTTTGTTATCACTGAGATCGGGGGTACTGTTGGCGACATTGAGTCCCTGCCCTATATTGAAGCCATCAGGCAATTGAAATGGGAGTTGGGCTCCAGGGCATTGGTTATCCATTTAACCCTTGTACCGTACCTTTCAGCAGCCAGGGAGCTCAAAACCAAGCCCACCCAGCATTCGGTAAAAACCATGCTGGAATATGGAGTACAACCCGACATCCTGGTCTGTCGCACCGAGAGGCCCCTCAACGATCACATTCGCAATAAAATTGCCCTGTTTTGCAACGTAGAGGCCACTTCGGTCATCGAATCGATTGACACAAGTTCCATTTATAAGGTACCCATCCTGATGCGCGAGGAAAAACTGGACCAGGTGGTGCTGAAGAAAATGCGAATGAAAAGCAACTGCCCGGCAGACCTAGAAAGTTGGGAAAAGTTCATTTCACGCCTGGAACATCCAACAAAAGCTGTCAGTATTGGACTGGTAGGAAAATATGTTGAGCTTATTGACTCGTATAAATCGATCATTGAATCGCTGATACATGCCGGCACAACCAATGAATGCCGTGTTAATCTGAAATTGATACACTCAGAGCAGATCGATGAAAATAATCCTGCAGCCTCTTTTGAAGGCTTATCGGGGATATTGGTAGCCCCTGGCTTTGGCGACCGGGGCATTGAAGGAAAGATTGCCGCCATCTCATACGCAAGGAAGAACGATATTCCTTTCCTGGGTATTTGCCTGGGCATGCAATGTGCCGTGGTTGAATTTGCCCGGAACGTCATGAAGATGAAAGATGCCCATTCAACGGAGATGAACCCCAACACCCACCACCCGGTTATCGACATCATGGAAGAGCAAAAGAAAGTCACCATGAAGGGAGGAACCATGCGCCTGGGAGCTTATCCATGTAAGGTAAAGCCTGGCTCACTTGCCTTCAGTATCTATGGCACTGAAAATATCTCGGAACGCCACCGGCATCGTTTTGAGTTTAACAATCATTATCTCAATGATTTTGAAAGCCACGGAATGTTTGCCACAGGGATAAATCCACAGGCCAACCTGGTGGAGATCATGGAACTGAAAGAGCACCCCTTCTTTATTGGCGTGCAATTTCACCCGGAATACAGAAGTACGGTAGCTAATCCGCATCCTTTGTTTGTAAACTTTGTGGAAGCGGCCATCCGTTATGCAGAGAAATAAATCCTTGATGCTGCAAATTTATCCGGCTGCAGAGGCATTTTTACCTTCTTTAACAATTGTGGCACGGTCAATTAAACTATCTTTGCAATCCAAAATAAAATTTATCGAATGAGCAGAGACAACATTATCGGGATTATTCTGCTTGCTGCTATTTTGATCGGTTATAGCCTGTGGACGCGGCCCAGCCAGGAAGAAATCATGGAGACCCGCCGCATTCAGGACAGCATCAGCTTGGCCCAGCAGCAGCGGGAAACCGAAGAGCAAAAGCAACTGGAACTGCAGGCAGCCCAGCAGGACACAGCAGATCTTTTTGAGCCCATCGAAGCCGAGGATATCTCCGAACTGGACTCCACCCAGCAGGCGAAAATTGCCGACCGCATGGGTAGTTTTGCAAATGCCGCCGTCGGAACACAGGAATTAATCACCCTTGAAAACGAGGTATTAAGGTTGAAGATCAACACCCTCGGTGGTTATATCCATTCAGCCGAATTAAAAAATTACCTGACCTGGGAAAAAGAACCTCTTTTGCTGTTCGAAGGAGACGAGAATGAGTTCGCACTGAATTTCTTTGCAGCAAACCGAAGCATCTCGACGGGTGAATTGTTTTTCAGACCTTACTATGCTGATCCACGTTTTGAAGGTCAAAACGAGATTATGGTGGAAGGCAATGATTCTACTGCCTTCTCTATGCGGCTCTATACCGAAGCCCACACCCCTGAATCCCCTAGTTATATTGAGTATTTCTATGGCCTGAAAGGGGACGATTATATGGTTGACTTCCACATCAATTTCGTGGGCATGCAACCGGTAATAGCCAACAATACCACTTTCCTTAACCTGGACTGGCATATGCTGATGCCCCGTCAGGAAAAGAGCCTGAAAAACGAACGGAACAACACCACGCTCTATTACAAATATGCAAGCGACGATGTTGAGCGCTTGCGGGAGACCCGCGATAGCGAGGAACGGCTGCCCACCAGCATCCGATGGGTTTCGTTCAAACAGCAGTTCTTTTCAGCTGCGCTGATCTCTCAGCGGGGTTTCGACAATGGTGATGTTTCAAGTAAAATGGTGGAGGAAACCGATGAGGAACATACCAAGTTTGCTTCCATAAGCCTGAACCTCTCCTATGATCCCCGGGGCGACAACCTCTACCCCATGGATCTTTATCTGGGCCCCAATCATTACCAAACCCTGAAAAACTACGACCTGGACCTGGAAAGACAGATTCCCCTGGGATGGAACTTTTTCCTCATGGCATGGATCAACAAATATGCCATTATCCCGGTGTTTAACTTCCTTGACGGGTTCAACATCAACTACGGGATCATTATCCTCATCCTGACCATCCTCCTGAAGATCTTCCTGATACCCATCGCCTATAAAACCCATATTGGTCAGGCCAAGATGCGTTTGCTTAAACCTGAGATTGAGGAGATCAGTAAGAAATTCCCCAACAAAGAAGATGCCATGAAAAAGCAGCAGGCTACCATGGCATTGTATAAAAAGGCGGGCGTCAACCAGATGGCTGGATGCGTACCCATGGTTTTGCAGCTACCTATCCTGCTGGCGATGTTCCGATTCTTCCCAGCCTCCATTGAATTGCGCCAGCAAAGTTTTCTCTGGGCTGATGACCTTTCCTCATACGACTCAATCCTCGACCTGCCTTTCGACATCCCCTTCTATGGTGACCACGTGAGCTTATTTACGCTGCTGATGACCATATCTACCATTATTTACACCCACGTAAATAACCAGATGATGGGCACCAGCAACCAGATGCCGGGCATGAAGACCATGATGTACATCATGCCGGTGATGTTCCTGGGTATTTTCAACAATTTTGCTTCGGGTTTGAGCTACTATTACTTCCTGACCAACGTTCTTACTTTTGGTCAGGTTTACCTGATGCGGCAGTTTATTAACGAAGACAAACTGCACAAACAAATACAGGAGAACATGAAAAGGCCTGTAAAGAAATCAAAATGGATGCAACGCATGGAGCAGGTTCAAAAACAACAGGAAGCCCAGCGCCGCAAGAAATAATCAATTCTCAAGCAAAGGATCCGCAGGGCCCAGTCCTGCGGATTTTTTGTTTATGCCTTTTCGAAATCGGTTTGCCAAAGGGTATTTTCAATAAACAATAACAGTTTTATTAACTTTGACAAAAAAACCATGAAAGAAGCGGGATTATCCTGTATCTCACCCATTGATGGGCGCTACCGCAAGACCACTGCAGCCTTAAGCCCTTTCTTTTCTGAACTGGCCCTCATTCGTTACAGGTTGATGGTTGAGCTTGCCTATTTCGAAGCCTTGTATAATATCCCCTTACCCGAACTTAAGGGGTTACCCGCCGAAAGCCTCAAAGAATTAAAAAAACTGAATTTGAATTTTTCTGAGTCTGATGCCATACAGGTGAAGGACATTGAAGCGAAAACCAATCATGACATCAAAGCCGTTGAATACTTCCTTAAGGAACATTTCGACCGGCTGGGGCTTCAGGAATACAGGGAGTTCGTTCATTTTGGACTGACCTCACAGGATATTAACAACACTGCCATTCCGCTTTCGCTGAAGGAAGGCCTGGAGCAGGTCATTTACCCTGTCGTTGAAAACCTTCTCAAAAAGCTCCACGATCTGGCCATTCAATGGAAGGATGTCCCGATGCTTGCCCGCACGCATGGACAACCCGCCTCACCTACCCTGCTGGGGAAGGAGATCCTGGTGTTCCACGAAAGGATCAGGCTGCAGTTTGAACAACTGAAAGCAATATCTTTCCCGGCTAAATTCGGGGGAGCTACCGGAAACTTCAATGCCCATCATGTAGCTTATCCTGGGATTGACTGGATGGCTTTTGCAGAGAAATTTACGGCCAGCCTGGGCCTGAAGCGCTCTTGCCCCACAACCCAGATTGACCATTACGACCTGCTGGCGGCCATCTTCGATAACCTGAAGCGTATTTGCACCATCATCATCGACCTTGATCGCGACTTCTGGACTTATATCTCAATGGAGTACTTCCGGCAGAAAGTGGTCAAGGGCGAAGTCGGCTCCTCGGCAATGCCCCATAAAGTGAACCCCATTGACTTTGAAAACGCCGAAGGCAATGCCGGGGTAGCCATTGCCCTGTTTGAGCACCTCTCGGCCAAATTACCCATATCTCGCCTGCAACGCGACCTCACTGATTCTACCGTTCTCCGGAATATGGGTGTTCCCTTAGCACACCTGCTGATTGCCCTCAAAAGCACCCTGCGCGGCCTGGATAAGGTTTCCCTGAACCCTGAGGCCCTGGATCAAGACCTGGAGAAAAATAGCGCTGTGGTGGCTGAAGCCATACAGACCATCCTGCGTAAGATCCGTTACCCTGAACCCTACGAAAAGCTGAAGGACCTTACACGGAACAACCAGCCCATTACAAGGGAAGCACTGGACCAATTCATCGATTCGCTGGATATCAGTGAAGAACAGAAAGAAAACCTGAAACAGATCACCCCTTTTAATTACACCGGCATAAAACCCAAGGCGCTGGAATAACATCCCCTGGTATCAATGAAGAATTTCCTCAAGATCATTCAATATATCCTTCCCTATAAGGGCAAAGTCGCCCTCAACGTGATCTTCAACCTGATGTCGGTCATCTTTTCTTTGTTTTCAATCACCATGGCCATTCCCTTTTTGGGAATTCTCTTTCAGATCCAGGAGATGGTCTACGAAAAGGTGCCTTTCTCATTTTCGCTGAGCTCATTGATGCACAATTTCAACTATTACATCAGCCGGCTGATTGAAAACCATGGACCTTTTTATGCCCTGATCCTCATTGGGGTTGTGGTGATTGTCACCAGTCTGATGAAAAATAGCTTCAAATATATGGCTATGTATTTCCTGACCCCAATCCGGAACGGGGTGGTAAAGGACATACGCAACGCCATGTACAAGAAAACCATTGACCTGCCCCTGGCTTATTATACCCGCGAAAGGAAAGGTGATATCATTTCGCGCATGACCAACGATGTGCACCAAATCGAGATCAGTGTGATCAGCTCCCTTGAAATGGTGTTCCGCGAGCCCATAACCATTCTGGTATATTTGTCGAGCCTGCTGGTGCTCAGCCCGCAGTTAACCTTGTTTGTACTCATTCTGCTTCCCCTTAGCGGACTGGTGATCGGGCGTGTCGGGAAGTCGTTGCGCGCCACCGCCTTGCGAAGTCAAAGCCGCCTGGGCACCATCCTGTCGGTTATGGAGGAGACCATCACCGGGCTTAGGGTCATCAAGGCTTTCAACGCCGAGGAAATGATGAATCGCAGATTCAGGGGCCTCAACCAGAAATATACGCGACTGATGAACCGGCTTTACCGGAGGCACTACCTGGCATCGCCCATGAGTGAATTTCTGGGCACACTGGTGGTGGTCATCATTATGCTTTTTGGTGGGGCCATGGTACTTAGGGGGCATGGCGGATTGTCGCCAAACGCCTTTATCGGATACCTTCTCATATTCTCGCAGATCATCAACCCTGCAAAATCCTTCAGTCAGGCCTATTATAATATCCAAAAGGGCATGGCTTCAGCTGACCGCATCGATGATGTCCTGAAGGCAGTGAATCCCATCAAAGAACCTGCAGATGCCCTGAGCAAAACTTCCTTCGACAATGAGATCACCCTGCAGAACGTCAGCTTCCAGTATGAAAATGAACCGGTGCTGAGAAACATCAACCTGACAATTCGTAAGGGCCAGATGGTGGCCCTGGTAGGGCAGTCAGGAGCAGGCAAATCCACCCTTGTGGATTTAATTCCCAGGTTTTACGATACCAGTATGGGCGAGATCCTGATCGATGGCTTTCCCATTCGCAACGTTAAGATTGAAGACCTGAGGGCACTGATGGGCAATGTCAATCAAGAGCCGATTCTTTTCAACGATACCTTTTACAACAACATTGCCTTTGGTGATAGCGAGGTTACTGAAGAAGAAGTGATACAGGCAGCCCGGGTGGCCAATGCCCACGAGTTCATAGAGCGTACCCCCGAAGGTTATCAAACCAATATAGGCGACAGGGGCAGCAAATTATCGGGAGGACAGCGACAGCGCATCAGCATTGCCAGGGCTATCCTGAAAAACCCGCCCATCCTGATTCTCGATGAGGCCACCAGCGCATTGGATACCGAATCGGAGAAACTCGTACAGGAAGCCCTGCACAACATCATGCAAAACCGCACCTCTATTGTGGTGGCTCACCGCCTTTCCACCGTAGTCAACGCCGACCTGATCTGTGTTATGCACGAGGGGGAAATCGTTGAGCAGGGAACCCACCAGGAACTGCTGGATAAAAATGGCATTTACAAAAAACTGCATAGCTTGCAGATGTTCTCCTAAAATTGGAAATACTGTTTCACAAATAATCCTTACTTTTGCAATCTATATCAGCGAGAGGCTGAATGACCATAAAAAAATTAACCAATGGATTTAAGTGACATCCTGACCATATCCGGGAAAAGTGGGCTGTATAAAGTCATTTCCCAAACAAAGAACGGCCTGGTGGCTGAATCGCTTACCGATGGCAAAAAGATCCCGGTATTCCTTTCTGATCGCAGCAGCGCCCTTGAAGATATCAGCATCTTTACCCAAACGGAAGACATCCCGCTGAAAGAGATTCTCCTGAAAATCTACGAGAAAGAAGATGGGAAATCATGCATTGAGGCGAAGGAAGATCCTGCAAAACTGAAGGCCTACTTTGAGTCTATCCTGCCCGATTATGACCAGGACAGGGTCTATATTTCTGACATCAAGAAAGTCTTTACCTGGTATAACCTGCTGCTAGAGAAGGATATGATCAAGCCCGAGGAACCCGAACAGGAAGAAAAACCTGAAGAAAAGCCAGCAAAAGAAGAAAAACCTGAGAAACAGAAAAAACCGGCGGCAAAAAAACCCGCCAAAAAAGAATAATTTATAAGAGTCCGGACATCCCGGACTTTTTTTTAGTTTCGCATTATGTATCAGCGCCTCATCCGACCCTTGCTGTTTCTTTTCGATCCCGAAAAGATCCATCATTTTGTCAGCTTCCTGCTGCGATTTGGCTGCCGCATTCCCGGGATGCCCTGGCTGCTGAAAAAAATCTATGTAGTAAATCACCCTTCCCTCGAACGGGAAGTCTTTGGTATCCGTTTCCCAAACCCCGTAGGCATTGCTGCAGGTTTCGACAAGGAAGCCAAACTCTTCAATGAGTTGGCCTGCTTTGGGTTCTCCCATGTAGAGGTCGGCACCGTTACTCCAAAAGGTCAGCCCGGGAACCCCAGGCCCAGACTGTTCAGACTCCCTGCTGATCAGGCGCTGATCAACCGCATGGGCTTCAATAACGCTGGGGTCGAAGTGTTTGCCTCGAATCTGCGAAAGAATAAAGCCAAACTGATCATCGGCGGTAACATTGGCAAAAACACCCTAACCCCCAACGATCAAGCCATTGAGGATTATTGCAGGTGCTTTTCTGAACTATTTGATTTGGTGGATTATTTTGTGGTAAACGTCAGTTGCCCCAACATTGCCGACCTGGCAAAATTGCAGGATAAGGACGAACTTCTTGTCCTGCTGAATGCAGTGCAAAAGATCAACCTTTCCAAACCCATAAAGAAGCCCGTATTGCTGAAGATTGCCCCTGACCTGAATACCGGACAGCTGGATGAGGTCATTGAAATTGTGGAAGAGACTGGCATCGACGGCATCATCGCCACCAATACCAGCACCCTCCGTTATCATCTAAGCACCCCTGCCGCCCAGGTAGAGCAAATTGGCAACGGTGGACTTAGCGGGAAGCCCCTGCGTGAAACCTCTTCGCAGGTCATAAAATACCTGCACGAGAAATCTGGAGGGAAAATACCCATCATTGGGGTAGGCGGCATTATGACCGCCGAAGATGCACTCGAAAAACTCAGGGCGGGAGCCAGCCTGGTTCAGGTCTACACGGGCTTTATTTACTCAGGCCCTGCCATTGCCAGGAAAATCAACAAAGCCCTCTTACGATCAGGGATTCAGTAATTCCAGGTCTTTCTTACGGCCTTTTTCCGCCCACGATTCAGGAATGATCTTCCAATTGTCGCGGGCTTGAGGATCCACTTCCTTTTGTTCCCTGAAGTATTCGATCAAGGCAGTGCGTAAATCCTTCTCTGTCGAGAATACGATACGCTCACGCAACTGGGCATGCGGAATACCTGCCCCCTCGGTCAGGTGACCCCCTCCCCCGCTTCCACGGTAAGAATTGATGGCCACCCTGTATTTCTTTTGCAGATCGAAAGCACTGCCATCTTCCATTGCAATGACATCAACCCTTTGCCCGGCGGGCTTGCTGGCATCAACAGTATAGCGGATTCCTGCAGCCGAATCGAAGTTAAAGGTGGGATGCCGCAGCCGGTGCCTGCCGTTGGAGTCTACAACCGGCTTGCCCTCATCATCAAAACGGAATAACAAAAGATGATCATCCTCATTTTTCATCTGGTTCAGCCAAATTCCATAGGAATACTCAAGGTAATCCCTGATCTCCTGCCCAGTCAGCTCCATGACGTACAAATAATTTTCGTACTGATAAAGCTTGAAGAAGTCCCTCACACTCAACATCCCCGCTTTCAGGGTTTCATTGAAGGAAAGGGGTGCCGTAAACGATACCTCGGCCCCGGTGGCTTCAAGTTGGATGGCATGCACCAGATCGACAAAAGCGGCAGGTCCAAAAAAGGCCTCAATGGAAGCCAGATCATTGCGAAGCCGTCCTACAGGTTCGTTAGCAAAATCCACAATGGCATTGATATCCTTTTCAAAGCGCTGAAAGAATTCCTGGCTGGGAGCCACATTCAGGGTACTGACCAGGTCGCCCTTCTTGCCTAAGAGTTCAATCTCATTGCGGGAAATGCGGTCGAAGGTCAACTCGGCAACGGCAAGATTCTCAGCATATCTTCCCGGCCCTACAATAAGGACTTCTCCGCCTTCATCATTGGTGATGATTTCATTTCGCTCGCGATGATCGTGGCCGGTAAAGATCACATCAATACCGGGAACCGTTCTGGCGACATACTGCACAGCATTTTCCAGCGGGAATTGTGAAGGCTCAGGATTTGCCGGTCCCATCCCTGAATGGAATAAACCAACGATAGCATCAGGATTTTCTTTTTCCTGGATATGCTTCACCCAATAGGCCGCTGCTTCAGCCATCTCCTGGAATTCGAGCCCCTCCCAAAGGTGCTCCGGAAGCCAATTAGGCACGCCCGTTGTGGTAAGGCCCAGCACAGCAATACGGACGCCTTGCCGCCGAATCACGGTGTAAGGCTCAAAATACGGCTCCCCGGTTTCCTTATTAATCACATTGGCTCCGAGGTAAGGAAAGCGAAACTCCTTCTTCAGCCGGTTATAGACCGCAGGACCGGCTTCAATATCGTGGTTTCCCACGGTCGCCGCATCATACTGCATCAGGTTCATGATCCTGCTGAAGAGGTGTTGCTTTGTTTCCTGCACAAAATTGGCATAATAGGCCGTTGGCGTGCCCTGGACGAGGTCACCATTATCGAGCAGGATAAGGTTGCTCCCGGGCCGCGTACGCACCGCCTGGACCAGGTAATGCACATTGGCCAGGGAGGTTTGCATCGGCCGGTCATTCACAAAATCATAGGGGAAGATCCGGGCGTGCACATCAGAGGTGACTGCCACCTGTATCTTGATCTCACGCCCCATCAAAGGCAGCGCGAGAAACTGAAGAAAAACAATGACCAAAAGGAGGGAAAAACGAAATCTCATAGGATAGAATTTTAGCATTCAGAATTTAGTGAACATAAAAGTAACAAAAAGCGTGCAAAAGGGTTGAACACTGCAGAAAAGAAGTTGTATACCAGATTGAAGCCATCAGGTAAATCCTATCTTTTTACAAAAATCTCATAATCAGATTATTATATTACTTCAAAAATAGTTTATTCGGAGTTTATTCGGAGTTTATTCGGTTTAAACCGAATAAACACCGTATTAACTACGACCCTGGTCCTGGTTTGAAAAGAATAAAAAAACACAGAACGTTCAATCTGAATTACATTTTAAAATTCTTTCCCCATTAAAAACCCAGGGGAAGAAGCAGCATTGGGGAGATAAAAAAAAGCTGTCCCGAAAGCCGTATGAACGGTTTCGGGACAGCTTCAATAAACCCTAACAAATAAACCTTATTGTCCGAGGTAAGCTTTCAACAGCTTACTTCTTGAAGTATGCTTAAGCCTTCTGATGGCTTTTTCCTTGATCTGTCGGACGCGCTCGCGGGTGAGGTCAAATTTGGCCCCAATTTCGTCGAGGGTCAGGCCGTGGTTCATACCAATGCCAAAATACAGGTTGATCACATCCCTTTCCTTCTCAGTCAGGGTAGCCAGTGAACGCTGAATTTCCTTGGCCAGTGATTCGTGAATCAGGCTGGAATCAGCATTGGGAGAATCCTGGTTGATGTAAACATCGAGCAGGCTTGCATCTTCGCCTTGAACCAGCGGAGCATCTACAGAAACGTGATGCGTTGAGATGCGGAATGATTCTGCAATTTTGTCTTCGTGCAAGTCGAGCGCTTCTGCAAGTTCTTCGGTTGAAGGAGGTCTTTCAAATTTCTGTTCGAGTTTTGAAGCCTCTTTTTTGATCTTGTTAAGCGAGCCGACCTGGTTAAGGGGAAGGCGAACGATCCGTGACTGTTCGGCCAGGGCCTGAAGAATAGATTGCCTAATCCACCATACTGCATAAGAAATGAACTTAAAACCACGGGTCTCGTCAAAGCGCTTGGCGGCCTTGATCAGGCCGAGGTTACCCTCGTTGATCAGGTCGGGCAGGCTGAGGCCCTGGTTCTGGTATTGCTTAGCAACCGAAACAACAAAACGCAGGTTGGCCTTGGTCAGCTTCTCCAAAGCGGCCTGGTCGCCCTGCTTAATGCGCTGGGCAAGCTGAACTTCCTCTTCGGCTGTGATCAGGGGCACTTTCCCAATCTCCTGAAGATACTTGTCCAAGGACGCGGTGTCGCGGTTGGTAATGGATTTAGAAATCTTTAATTGTCTCATGAATGTTTATGTAAGTTAATCCAAAGTAGCAGGTTGTGCCTGAGAAACAGGGGGGTGCAAAAAGGTGCACAAAGGTACAAAAAATATTTCGGAATTCCAAGTCCTGAATTTTACTTGATTCCCATACCATAATACGCGCGCTGCCCGTCAGGATATACACCTTCAACAAGAATTCCGCCCGACTTGCCGGCAAGCACCCTGCTGAATTCTTCAGGGGTTCCGACAGGCTGGCGATCGACCTGGGTAACAATAAACCCGTCGCGAATGCCTGCGTCGCGGAATATCCCGTTGCGTGCAATATTAGTAACACGCACACCTTGCCGAATGTTTAACCGTTTCAGTTCTTCCGCTGAAACTTTTTCAAAAGTGGCTCCAAATTTCTCCGATAAGGCAGTCTGGTCGGAAGTGACCATTGTAAATTCACCATAGATATTTTGCAGGCGAGCTTTGACTTCATATTCGCGGCCATCGCGGATATACTTAACCATCACCTCATCGCCGGGCCTTCTCCTGCCAACGGTTTCGATAAGCTCGCTGGGGCTGTGGATGGTTGTGTTATCAATGCCCACAATCAGGTCGCCTTCCTTCAGTCCGGCAGCCTCACCAGCACTGCCTTCCACCACGCCTGCGACATAGGCTCCGCGGAATGCGCTTAAGCCAAGTTCTTCGGCCTGACGGCTGTTGATCTCGGTGATATTCACACCCAGCATACCCCGCTGAACCTGCCCGAATTCTAGCAGGTCTTCCAGAACCTTTTGGGCAATATTCGACGGGATGGCAAAGGAATAACCCGCATAGGAACCAGTCTGGGAAGCTATAGCAGCATTGATACCAATCAGTTCGCCCTGGGTATTGACAAGGGCTCCTCCACTATTTCCACGGTTCACTGCAGCATCGGTTTGAATAAAAGCTTCGATGGCAGTGCCGCCCCCCAGGATATTGATGTTACGCCCTTTGGCGCTCACAATACCTGCGGTAACGGTAGAAGTCAGGTTAAAGGGGTTACCCACGGCAAGCACCCATTCGCCCACCCTGACCTCGTCAGAGTCTCCAAAGGAAAGAAAGGGCAAACCATCCTTCTCAATTTTGATGACCGCCAAATCGGTGGTGGGATCAGTGCCTACGATGGTGGCCTCAAACACTTGATTGTCGTTCAGGGTCACTTCAACTGTATTGGCTTCGGCAACTACGTGGTTATTGGTAATAATATAGCCATCCTGACTAATGATGACGCCGCTACCCGAGGCGACAATAGCCTGGCTGGGTTGCTGGCGCCGGGGGCCAAAAAAGAACTCCCTGAAAGGATCGGGCATCCCGAAATAATCATCGTAAACACTGCTTTTTCGCTCATAGGTGGTACGGATGTGGACCACGGAGTTAACCGTCATCTCGGCCACCAATGTAAAGTCGGGCAGTGTGGTGGGCAGCTGGGTAATATAACGGGCAAGCGAAGCTGGCGGAGCATTTAATTCGCCCGATTCAATAAGACCCTTTACTCTTCTGGTTTCCTTGTTAAAAACATAACGATCCAGACCAAGTGTAAGAAAACTTGCCAGAATTGCTACCAAAAATAAACTCCAAAATCTTTTCATAGCGCAATATTTTTTCATTTAATTAAACAGATTCCTTGCCGCTTTGTTTGGATTTCCAATTCAGGAAGAATGCAAAAGCGGATGAAAACATTCCTGTAAATTCATGCAAATTATGTGCCTTAAGGCCTATGACTTTTCTTAATAATCTTTAAAATCTATATTCAAAAAACGTATGTTGCCCTAAAAAGTTCTTTTCTTCCCCGTTAAAAAAAGTTAAGCACTGAAAATGAGTTGATAGGAGCCTGATGAATATCAGGGATCAGAATCCCTGAATCCCTTGATTTTTTGTACTTTTGAAACAGATTATGCCTGAAATGAACCAGCAACAGCGAAAACCTGATTTTGGCTTTACCTATATTGCCCTGGGACTTGTCATAGGCTTCTTCATAGGTGCAGGCATCGTTTATTGGTATACGAACCGACAAAATGACAGTGTTTTTGCCCATAACCTTTGGAATTATTTTGCCAAAATATTCCAGGATGATAAGCAAGCGGGAAGCTATCAGGTCAGTGAAGAATTTCCGCGAGCATCCGGCCCTTACAAACCGGAACAAAACGCGGAGCAGACCACGCTAAGCGACACCATCAGTCTGAAGGGCATGGCAGACAGTCTGGCAAAGGATCCTTTAACCCCTGATACCCTCACGGAAGCATTGGATGAAATTCACCTGGCAGAGCTGCTGGCGAAAGTGGACGCTGAGGAAGGACAGACCCTAATGGAAGGTACCATAGCAGAAACCACCAGCAATATGCGTCTGGCCAAGGACAGTCTTCTTGGGATACGGGCCTATAGCCTGCCAACCCAAGGCCCTGTAACGCCCAAAGATCCGTCCATCAGTCAACTTGACTCGCTCCTGGGAAACTACACCCGGAAGGGGAAGCCGGAAAATATGATGATCGTGGAGTTCTGGTTATCTCCCCTGAACTACCAGGGTTATAAGATGTCGCATAACAAGATTGTTTTTTATGGCTTGGATCAGCTTGAATCTTTCAGCCTGCATACTGATGGAAGTTCCTATTATATCAAATACCTGGAAGATTACTATCCCTTAAGCATGACACTGGACTTCAAACCCCTTATCCCTTCAAACGAAGTTGAATTACTGGAAGAAACCCAAGAAAGATGGCACTGACATTTCACAAATTCCACGGAGACGGAAATGACTTCATCATCATTGATGATCGCAGCGATCATTTCCATAAGCAAATCAAAGACCCTGAGAAGCATATCTCCCGGCTTTGTAAGAGGCATTACGGCACTGGTGCCGATGGACTGATGTTGCTAATAGCCTGCAAGGAGGCTGATTTCGCCATGGTTTATTATAACAGCGACGGCCGTGAAGGCAGCCTGTGTGGCAATGGTGGCCGCTGCATTGTGGCTTTTGCAGCTGAGCTTGGCCTGATCGGTGAAAAGACTGTATTTATGGCCGCTGACGGCCTGCATGAGGCTGTGATCAACCATCAGGGAGTAGGCAACTGGGATATCTCCCTGCAGATGAATAACGTACATCAAATTGAGGGTCAGGAAAGGGAATTTGTCCTGAACACCGGGTCTCCACATTTGGTTATCTTTTCCGAAAACATCCTGGACAAAGACGTTTTTTCTGAGGGCAGGGACCTGCGCTTTTCTGCCGCTTTCGCCAGCGAAGGCATCAATGTAAATTTTGCCGAGGTACTCGATAAAACAACCATCAGGATGCGTACCTATGAACGGGGCGTTGAAAATGAAACCCTTGCCTGCGGCACCGGTGCCACGGCCATTGCTTTGGCAGCCTGGCAGGCCGGATTCCGCAATCCGGAAAACCAGTATACCCTGAAGGCCCCGGGGGGCGATCTCAGGGTAAGCTTTACCCCTCCCCGGGAGGCTGACCATGTGTTCACCAATATCTGGCTGAGCGGGCCTGTAGAAAAAGTCTTCACAGGGACCTTTGAACCCTAAAATATTTTTGTATGCTGAAAGGTAAAAACATACTCCTGCGACCCGTTGAAATTAAAGATGTGGATGCCCTTTACGGCTGGGAAAATGATGCCGAAAACTGGCTGGTCAGCAACACCATTACGCCCTTTTCCAGGTTCTTCCTCGAACAATATGTTCTGGGATCGCAAAACAACATTTATGAAGACACCCAGCTAAGGCTCATTATAGAGAACCAGGAAGGCAGAGCCTGTGGCGCCATTGATCTTTTTGACTTCGACGCTCACCACCGAAGGGCCGCAATAGGCATCCTGGTTGAAGCCGATTTTCGGGGCAAAGGTTATGCCAGCGAAGCCCTCGAGATTGTCTGCGATTATGCAAGGAATTCTCTTAATCTCCACCAGCTCTACTGCACCATCGACGAAGATAACACCAGGAGTCTGAGGCTTTTTCAAAAATCGGGATTTCAGATCACCGGCAAAAGAGAAGATTGGGCCTGGCGTGCAGGCAACTGGGTCACTGAGCATTTCCTGCAACTGATTCTCAAAGCCGATTAAACAAGACATAAAATTTATCGTTAATCCTATCGTTAGCTAAAAATAGACTACCCATCCAAAATCGATGAGCAGAAGAAAAAAGAGCCGAATCATTAAACTATTGGCCCTTGCCGGGGCATTGTTGTTAGTCGTGGGCCTGGTGGCAGGATATATGGCCTATGTAGCCATTCTCAAGCCCAATGTGCATACCGACCGCCCTTTTACCTATCTGTACATCCCCACAGGCAGTACTTTTGAAGATGTGAAAGGCATCCTGCTCAGCGAAGAAATGATTCAAAATGAGAAAACCTTTGAGTGGGTGGCAGAGAAGAAAAATTACCCGAACCGGGTATTGCCTGGCCGTTACAAAATTTTTAACGACATGGGCAACAATGAACTGGTCAACCTGCTTCGGTCGGGTGCCCAAGAACCTGTTAACGTGACATTTAACAACATACGCACCCGTGAACAACTCGCCGGGGTGATCTCCTCCTACCTGGAGGCCGACTCCCTCTCCATCCTGGAACTGCTGAACGATGAAGCGGTTATGCAGGAATATGGCTTGAATCGTGAAACGGCCATGCTACTTTTCATCCCCGACACCTACGAGTTTTTTTGGAACACTTCTGCCCGGCAATTGCTGGACCGCATGCATCGTGAGTATGATGCCTTTTGGAACACACGCCGCCGCAGACAGGCCGAGCGGATTGGGATGAGTCCGGTGGAGGTCGGCATCATGGCAAGCATTGTCCGCCAGGAAACCAGCAAGCCTGATGAAATGCAACGCATTGCGGGGGTTTATGTCAACCGGATCCAGCGTAACATCCCCTTGCAGGCCGACCCTACCATCGTTTTTGCCGTTGGTGATTTCAGCCTGAATCGTGTTCTGCACCGTCATCTGGAAATTGATTCACCTTACAATACCTACAAAAATACTGGTTTACCCCCTGGCCCCATCAGCCTGCCCGAACCCCATATCATCGATGCCGTGCTGAATTTTGAAGATCACGAATATGTGTTTTTTTGCGCACGTGATGACTTCTCCGGATACCATGCTTTTGCCAAAACCTATGCTGAGCATCTCGCCAACGCCCGTCGCTATCAAAGGGCCTTGAACGAACGGCGTATCATGCAGTAAATCCTTCGGCATCCCCATTTTCACTTCCGGCAAACCCGGCAGTTGAAATTTCTTTTTATCTTTGAGACTTAATCCTACTGGATATGACAGAGATTAAATTTGGCACCGATGGATGGCGTGCAGTGATCGCCAAAGACTTTACCACTGATAATGTGGCCCGTGTGGCACGAGCCACAGCCCGATGGGCACTTTCCCGGCAAGCCGACCCTGCAGTGGTAGTGGGCCATGACTGCCGGTTTGGAGGCGAGTTGTTTGCAGAGGTCACTGCCAAAGTCCTGGCCAGCCATGATATCAAGGTATACCTGGCCAAAGGCTTTGTTTCCACCCCGATGATATCCCTGGGCGTACTGCACCATAAGGCCTTTCTGGGTGTTGTTATCACCGCCAGCCACAACCCGCCGGAATACAACGGCTATAAGCTGAAAGGGCACTTCGGTGGGCCACTGCTCGAGGAAGACATCCGTGAAGTGGAAACCAATATTCCCGAAAATAACCCCATTGACCTGGACGAGATCAGTCTGGAAGCCTTAATGAATAAAGGCCTCGTGGAGTATACAGATTTGGAGACCATGTACTGCAACTACCTGGAGGAGAAGTTTGACCTGAATGCCATCCGTTCTTCCAGGTGGAATTTTGCATTCGATGCCATGTATGGCTCAGGGCAGAACGTCATGCGACGTCTTTTCCCTGATATCACCCTGCTCCATTGCGAGCATCAGCCGCTGTTCGACGGGATTCCCCCAGAACCCCTTTTGCGTAACCTTCAGGAATTTTCAGAAGTGATACGCTTATCCGAAAATATCGATTGCGGGCTCGCTGTAGACGGTGATGCAGACCGTACGGCCTTGTTTGACGACAAGGGAAATTACATCGATTCACACCATGTGATCTTGCTGCTCATCCATTACCTAAACCAGTACAAAAAACTGACGGGTAAGGTAGCCACCGGATTTTCCTCTTCAGTAAAAATCAACCGGCTTTGTGATGCATACAGCCTTCCCCTTGAGGTCGTGAAGATTGGCTTTAAATACATTGCGGGCCTTATGCTTGAAGAAGAAATCCTGGTAGGGGGCGAAGAATCGGGTGGCATCGCCGTGACAGGCCATATCCCTGAACGGGATGGCATATACAACGGTCTGGTTATCTGGGAAGCCATGGTAAAAACCGGTAAAAGCCTGCGTGAGTTCATTGACGAAGTCTATGCCATCACCGGCAGCTTCGCCTTTGAACGTTCCGACCTGAAGCTGGAGGAGGAAGATAAGGACCGGATCGTGGCCAACTGCGAAAAAAAGGCATACAGTGAATTCGGTCCCTGGAAAGTCCTTCACGAAGAAAACCTTGATGGCTTCAAATATTATTTCAGCGACAGCCAGTGGTTTATGATCCGCCCCTCAGGCACTGAACCAGTCCTACGAACCTATGCCGAAGGACACAACCGTGAAGAAGCCCTGGCCATCTTGCAAGCAGGATATGAAACCATTATGAAAAAATCCTGATTTTGCAATCCGGGTTAAAAAATATCCTTGCCGGAACGCTTTGGCTTTTTGCCGGCTTAACTTTAAACGCACAGGTTGTTTTTCCTGACAGCCTTCCTTCGGAACAGAAGGGGCTTAAACGGATTCATTACGTTGCAGGCCTCCAGCTAAGCGGTTATGCTGTTGCCCTGATTGCCCTCGATCAGGCCTGGTACAAGGATTACCCGAGAACCAGTTTTCACTTTCACAACGACCTTCCCGACTGGTATCAGCAGGATAAACTGGGACATATTCTGAACACCTACCACCTGAGCCGGTTCAGTGCTGCCAGCTTTCGCTGGGCAGGCATTGACAATAAACAAAGCGCCTGGCTTGGGGTGATCTCCGGATTAGGATTCCTGAGTGCCATCGAGGTCCTGGATGGGTTTTCCCTCGAATGGGGGGCTTCGCTGGCCGATGCAGGCGCCAATATGCTGGGAGCCGGGGCTTTCGTTTCACAGCAGCTGACCTGGCAGGAACAACGCCTGATCATCAAATATTCGTATTCGGAAAGCAGCCTGGCACAATTCCGTCCCGGGCTCCTGGGCAGTTCCCTCCCTGAAAGGATGCTTAAGGATTATAATGGACAAACCTTCTGGCTTTCAATGAATGTAAGGTCTTTTTTAAAGCCCGAAAGTAAGTTCCCCCCCTGGCTAAACCTTGCCATTGGGCACGGTGCCTATGGGATGCTGGGGAGCCGCCAAAACCCGCCATTCATAGATGGTGTTGAACTGCCTCATATGAGCCGGTACCGCCAATGGTATCTTGCCCCTGACATTGATTTCGCTAAAATTCCAGTAAGCGCTCCCTGGTTAAAGTCTTTTCTTGGAGCACTAAATTTCCTGAAAATGCCTTCACCCGCCCTGGAGTATAATAAGGAGCAGGGGCTTCGGTTACACTGGATATTCTTTTAGGCGCAACATAGCTGGCAAAAATCTTCATTTGCTTGTCAAAAAAAAAATTGAATTCAAGAAGGTTATTTTTTTACTTTTAGGCAACTCAAAATCAAATTCCCATGAAACAATACCTGATTCTCTGCCTGCTGAGTTTGTATCTTTCGTTCCTGCTTCCCAATCAATCGGTTGCACAGGGCGCTGAGAACCTGACTACCCCTGAATCCTTTTTCGGATTTAAGCCGGGGGCTGACCAAAAGCTAATCGCTTATGAGCCCATGATGGATTACCTGAAGCTGCTGGCCCAGCAGTCGGATAGGATACAAATCATGGAAACCGGTCAGACTGAGCTTGGCAAGCCCATGTACCTGGTATTTATTTCTTCTGCCGAAAATTTGCAAAACCTCGACCAGTTAAAGGCGATTAACCGTCGTCTGGCTCTTGACCCTGATATTCCGGAGGGGGAAAGACAGGCTTTGATCCGGGAAGGAAAAACCTTCCTGATGACCACCATGTCGATGCATGCCAATGAAACCGGTCCAGCCCAGGCAGTATCCCTCACAGTCTATAACTTACTTTCAGGAGCTGAACCCAATATGACTGACTACCTCAACGACATGGTCCTGATGATCGTACCGAGTCACAACCCCGATGGGCAGGACATGATCGTTGAACATTACAACAAATACCTGGGCACCCCTTACGAGGGCAGCACCCACCCCGGGGTTTACCATAAATACGTCGGACATAATATCAACCGGGACTTTATCACCCTTTCGATGAAGGAAAATCAGGCGATATCTGACATTTACAGCCAGGAGTGGTTCCCCCATGTGTTGATTGAAAAGCACCAGATGGGGATGACAGGTGTCAGGTATTTCGTTCCACCAAATCATGATCCTATTGCTGAGAATATTGATGAAACACTTTGGAACTGGAGCTGGGTCTTTGGTTCTAACATGTCACGTGACATGACCGCTAAAGGGCTAAGCGGAATCAGCCAGCAGTATATCTTCGACAACTACTGGCCTGGTTCTACTGAAACCAGTCTATGGAAAAATACCATCAGCCTGCTTAGCGAAGCAGCCAGCGTTCAACTGGCCACCCCGGTTTATGTGGAGCCCAATGAACTGCAGGTGGGAGGCAAAGGCTTGTCGGATTACAAAAAAAGCATCAATATGCCCATCCCCTGGCCGGGAGGCTGGTGGCGCCTGGGCGATATTGTCCAGTACGAAGTCGAGTCGACCTATTCCCTGATTCGCACCTGTGCACGCCAGCGTGAAGAAATCCTGACCAGCCGCAATGACCTGGTGCGAAAGGAAGTGGAGCGTGGTCAAACGGAAGCCCCCTATTTTTATATCCTTCCCGCCCAGCAGCACGACCAGGGGGAGCTTATCGGCCTGCTGCAATTGCTGGGTCGCCACGGAGTCAGCCTGTATCGCCTCAACCAGGATGCGACCGTTGAAGGCCGGGCCTTTAAAGCCGGTGACTTTGTCATCCCCCTGGCACAACCCATCCGGCCCTTTATCAAGGAGGTGATGGAAAGCCAGGAATATCCCGTAAGGCGCTATACCCCGGGAGGTGATATTATTCAACCCTACGACATTACTTCCTGGTCCCTTCCCCTGCACCGGGGCATTACTTCCTGGGAAATCACAGAAAAACAGGAAGGCATGGAAGAGATGCTTTCGCAAGTGTTGCCCGCCGGGATCCTTCCCGAAAGGGATGAGCTGGCAGGGGAATACCTGGTGCTAAGCGTAAACAACAACGAGAGCTTCAGCGTGGCTTTCATGGCCATGAGCAAGGGGATAGAGGTGTTCCGCAACCCTGAAGCCCTGGCAGCCGAAGGCCGGCAACTCCCGGCAGGCAGTTTCCTGATCCGCCTCAACAATCGCACCCAGGACGAGCTTCAGGATGCATTAGGATCCATGGTCACTGAACCCATCCTCCTGCAAAACCAGCCTGAAGGCTTCAGCAAACTCAGCCTGCCCCGCATTGCCCTGGTGGAAACCTGGTTGCACGATATGGATGCCGGATGGGCCAGATTCCTCTTCGACACTTACGGCATCCCCTACACGGTCGTCAGGCCTTCTGAAATGAAAGAACTGCCTCTGATGGAACGATTTGATGTAATCATTTTTGCTGACTCAGGCAAAGACCAGCTGATGCAGGGCACTTCTCAGCGGGGCGAGCAGTATTACATCCCCTTCTACCCCCGTGAATATGTAAAGGGCATGGGCAAGGAAGGCTGGCAAAACGTGCTGGGCTTTATACAAGAGGGTGGAAAGGTGCTGTCCTGGGGCCGCTCCGTGGACTTGTTTTCCGGCCTGATGGAACCCAAAGAGCCCCTTGAATCCTTCCGTTTCCCGGTAAACAACACCGCCCAGAGCCTGGAACGCCAGGGCTTAAAGATCCCGGGCTCGTTGCTGCAGATCAAACTGCTTCCCGGTCATCCCCTCACCCTGGGCATGCCCGAGACCATCGGCGTGTTTCACCGCTCAAACGTTATCCTTCAAACCACGATACCCACTTTCGATATGGATCGCCGGGTCATTGGAAGCTTCCCTGAAAGCGACATCCTGATGAGTGGCTATGCCGAGAAAGCAGAACTGCTTGAAAAAGCCCCTGCCTTGGTGTGGCTGAAGAAAGGAAAGGGACAGGTGGTCCTGTATTCTTTCGTGCCCAATTTCAGGGGCTCTACGCCTGTAGCCAATAAGCTCATTTTCAATGCGCTGCTCTTAGAGTAAAGACTTTAGAGACTTAAGAGACTTTATAGACTTGAGCGACTTGAGAGAAATAAGAGACTTGAGAGAATTCGGGGTTTAGCCGCATAGCGGCGACCGGGCAAGTTGAGAGGTGAGTGGTGAGTCATAAGCCATTTGTGACCATTTGTGGAAATTAACATTTGTGCCATTTGTGGATAAAAAGCCCGTCCACAAACACACACAAATAAAAATCAAATGAACACAAATAACCCCTCTGCCGCATAGCAGTGACAGAGAGAAATGAGAGTTGAGAAGTGAGAAGTGAGAAGTGAGAAGTGATTGGTTAGTGTTTAGCCAATAGCCAATAGCCAATAGCCAATAGCCAATGGCTAATCTCAATCTCAACCTCAACCTTAAACTTTCCGGCCAACAGCCCTTGCTCCTTCCGGTTTATTTCAGGAGAAAGTCCCTGTGCGACTTCATCACATTGATGGTATGAAGCAGGATGTTCTTGGTCTCGGTGAGCATATTCAGGGTCACCAGGCTGCTGCGGGTGCCTGATTTATCGTCCTTGATCATGCGGATTTGAAGCATTTTCACCTCCTCCAGGTGCTGAATGATGGCCTGGTTGTTGCTGATCAGCATCTTCAGGTCGCTGAAATTGCCCGTTTCAATCAGGTGATTGACGTCGTAAAAAAAGCTTTCAATCTCGCTGTTCAGGGTGTTAATGGCCTCGCCAAGCTCGGGACAGGTGGTCGGGTGGTTGTTTTCCAGGTGCTCGTAGGCGGGTTGAACGATGAAATGCAGGCAGTGGGCAATCTCCCTGAGGTAATCCAATACCTGCACGTAGTAATGGCCGGTTTCCACCGAGCCTTCTTCCAGCTTTTTCAGGGTCAGAAAAACATCTTTCTTTAAGCCCTTGGTAAAGGCATTGATGGATTCAATATCTTTCCGGATGGTTTTCAGGCGTTTGCGGTCTTCTGACACATAGCTGGAAATCATTTCATTCAGCAATCTTCCCGTCTCCCTGAGGGTTTGCCCGATATTATGGCTGCTTTCGGCCACGACGCTTTCCTCGGTCCATACCCGCCGGGTCTTCTTCTCTTCTTCCGTTTTAGCACTCAGGCGCTTTTTATGGATGAAATTGGTTCGTATCATAAATGCGAAGGCCACCAGTAAAGCCCCTCCCGCGGCGATCAAACCTGCCCAGCTGAAAAGCAGCGCCAGCAGGAAAGCCACCGTAAAAGCGGTAAAGGCGGTAAAGAACCATCCGCCTATGACCATCATCACTCCTGTGATGCGATACACGGCGCTCTCACGGCCCCAGGAGCGGTCGGCAAAGGAAGTCCCCATGGCCACCATGAAAGTCACGTAAGTGGTCGACAAGGGCAATTTCAGGGAAGTAGCCAGGGCAATCAGGCTGCTGGCAACAAACATATTTACTGAGGCACGCAGTTGATCAAAATGAGCATGCTCAACAGCATTCTTTCCAGGGTTCTTCAAATGAGTATTATCGAAACGGCGGTCAAGAAAACGGATAAAACCATCAGGAAGGACACGTTCGAACAGCCCTCCCAGGTCTCTTGCTTTCCTGACTAAAGTGCGGGCAAACAACGATGATGGAAACCTTTCATTGCCTTCGTGCTGACGGGCAAGATCCATTTCTGTTTGGGTCACTGAGCGGGCCTTCTTTGAGAAAAAAAGCGTCAGCACCATAATAACCCCTGCACCCAGTAAAAAAAAGGTTGGCGTCTTTACGGGTTCCAGCAACATCTCCATTGTAAAAGTACTGGAATTGATTTCCGGGTTATCAAGGAACACTTTTAAGGAGTCATATCCTGCTAGCGGAACCCCGATGAAGTTTACCAGGTCATTCCCGGCAAAGGCCATTGCTATTGAGAAGGTGCCTACCAGCACGATGATGCGGAAAACATTGATACGGAAGAAATGAATCAGCAACTGGAGCAAGACCGCCAGGCCAATAAAAAAGGAAGCCAGGATCAGAACCGTATGCTCGTGAATCCAGTCAACAACTTCCGGGGTCATAAAAGATGCCCCCTTGGCGCCTTTTACTAAAAGGAAATAAACAATGGCTGTGATGGAGAGGCTTCCCCAAAGAGCGCCGAAATACCTGACATTTCTTTCAAAACGGAAAGTAAACAGCAGACGAGAAAGAAACTGAATGATGGTGCCAAAGGTAAAGGCAATCACTACCGAGAGTAAAATCCCGAAAATAATGGTGAGCGCCCTGGATGAATTGATATAGTTTCCCAGCTCCTGCACTGCATCAGGAGAAACATTCATCTTATACAATGAAACCGCAACAGCACCACCCAACAGTTCAAAAATGATGGATACCGTGGTCGAAGTAGGCAACCCGAATGTATTAAACATGTCGAGCAGGATCACATCGGTGATCATTACCGCAAGGAAAATGATAATGATCTCATCGAAAACAAACTGGTCAGGGTGAAATACCCCGCTGCGGGCAATTTCCATCATCCCACCCGAAAAAGTGGCGCCCAGCATAACCCCTAGTGCGGCAACGGCCAGAATCCATTTGAAAGGGGCAACTTTTGCACCTATGGCAGAATTCAGAAAATTAACGGCATCATTGCCAACCCCAACCACAAGGTCAGAAATGGCAAGGATGAACAAGGCAATGATTAAAAAAATGTAAATTGTATCCATCGAGATACCGGGAAATATTAACGCAAAATTATCTGTTTTTTATGCCGGAAAATTTTCCTGCTGCAAGAATTAATCTAAACTTAATATTTCAAAAAAAGAGGCCCTCTCAGGATGAAGGCCTCTGACAACAACAAGGAATTACTTCTTTTTAAACAGTGAAATAAGAAATAGCAGAATCCAGGCGCCAATGACAGAAACTATGATTTGCCACACAAGGCCCCCTTCGGCTGCACCAAATTTACCCATAAGCCAGCCGCCAAGAAAACCGCCGATAATACCAACGACAATGTTACCAAGCAGGCCAAAGCCGCTCCCTTTCCAGATCTGTCCTGCGATCCAGCCGGACACAGCACCGATCAGTAAGAAAATAATAATGTTCATGGTACTTTGTTTTAGTTAAACAATAAGTAAATATACTAAACATATCTTGATCTACACAAATTATTCCCATTTAAGTTTTTTCACTTTTCAAGTTCAACAGGATGAAAACGAAGCATTTAAAGGGAAAGCCCGCATGCGCAAAAGGCTTAAGGAAGGCCTTTCCGGAAAAAACGTACCTTTACAGATCCAAAAGCCTTTGAATGATGAAAACCCTTCCCAAGCGTCTGAAAATTAGCAAAGCCTCCCCTTTTTTCCGTTTATTAAGCCTGCTTTTTCTGTTTCTCCTGTTTTTTTCGGCTTGCGCAAAAGACCCGGCCCCTCCCGAAGAGGAAGAGTATACCCAGTATGGCACACCCTTTACGGGAATCCCCGCCGTGGAAGACCTGGTGGTTTACGAGGTGAACCTCAGGGCCTTCAGCCCTGAAGGAACCCTCCAGGGCGTCATTGAAGGACTGGACCATATCCGCTCGCTGGGCGTGAATGTCATCTGGCTGATGCCCATCCATCCCATAGGCCAGATCAACTCCGTTAACTCCCCCTATTCAGTCCAGGACTATCTTGCGGTAAGCCCTGAATATGGAAGTCTGGAAGACCTGAGGCAGCTCACGGATGCAGCCCACCAGCGGGGCATGGCAGTCATCATGGACTGGGTGGCCAACCACACCGCCTGGGATCATCCCTGGATCAGCAACACGGGCTGGTATACCACCGACGACCAGGGCAACATCATCCATCCGCCCGGAACGAACTGGCTGGATGTGGCCGACCTGAACTTCAGCAGCTTCCCCATGCGCAAGGCCCTGACCGAGGCCATGAAATACTGGCTGCTGGAAGCCAATGTCGATGGCTTTCGCTGCGACTATGCCGATGGGGTGCCCTTCGACTTCTGGCGCACCGCCATCGAAGAACTCAGGGAAATCCCGGGAAGGACCCTTGTGATGCTGGCCGAGGGAGGCCGCAGCGATCATTTCCAGGCCGGATTCGATATGACATATGCCTGGACCTATTACGCCCGCCTGAAGGACGTGTTCAACGGCCAAAACGCCAACGTGCTTTATACGACCCATACCAGCGAATTTTTTGGCGTCCCCCAGGGGAAGCAACTCCTCAGGTTCACCACCAACCACGACGAGTCGGCCTGGGATGCAACCCCTATGACGCTGTTCAACGGCCAGCAGGGCGCCCTGGCAGCCTCCGTTGCCACCACCTTTATGGGCGGCGTGCCCCTGATCTATACAGGCCAGGAAGTGGGACGGGTCAACACCCTGCCCTTCTTCAGCCAGTCGCCCGTTGACTGGACCGCCAACCCCACGATGCTGGCCGCTTACCAGGATTTGATGGAGGTGTACGTTCAATCGAATGCGGCACGCAAGGGTGAGCTCGTCAACCATTCCTCCACCAATGTGGTCTGTTTTAAAAAGACCTGGCAGGACGAGGAGTTGCTGGTGATGGTCAACATCAGGAACAGCAACCAGGACTTCAGCCTGCCTGCCGAAATCCAGAACACCACCTGGGAGGATGCCTTCAGCAACGCTACCGTCAGCCTGGGGATTACCCAGTCGCTGGCGCCTTACCAGTACCTGATCCTGAAATAGAACGGATGCCCGCATCGTGACGGAAAAACTGATTTCAGATTAACGATTAACCCAGCCAGCCGGCTGGCAGGGATGTCAACATTCTTCCAAGGACCTCCCCCCTACCCCCTCCAAAGGGGGAGTCCGGACTGCAAACTGAAACACAGCCTGCCCTCCTTCGGCGGGTAAACCAGCTGGCAGGGATTTTTGATTTTTGATTTACCCGAATCCGTTGAAAAGTTGAAAAGAGGGTGTTTATTGATGAGCTAAAAGCCAATAGCCAACAGCCAAGGGCTAACCTTAACCTTAACCTTAACCCCTGAATCTGTCTGCGGCCTTTTCTTAAATAAAAAAGGTTTTTATTCAAAAGTATCCATCATGAAGCAGCTCCCCAAAAGCCTGGGGGCCAATACTGTTATTGTTACCGGCCATTGAAAATAAACGATCAAAAACATTTACATAACCATTTTTTTTATACATTTAAAGGGACATTTCCCTGGCAAGAAAGGCCAAACGCCTTGCCCTCCTTGTTTCAAGGCAAAGGCCTGATCAAGTTCATGATCATTTTCCAGATGTCTATCCTCCTTCCAGGCTCGCCAGGGAGATGTGCCCGGGATGTTGTTTTCCAAGTATTTAAAGATTTCTTTTGTTTTTTTATTAGGCCGGGATCATGCTGTTCATTTTTTCACTTTAATGGATGTTGCGATGGAAAAAACATTTGTTTCGGGTATAGAGGGCCGTACAAATTCCCCGGCCTTCCCTCCAAAAAAGGCAAAGTGCCAGCTAAAGAATGAAAGTGATTCCAGCGACAGGGACCACCTGATCAGGGCTTTGCTGATGGGAGTCGTCCTTTTTCTAACCAGCTTTTTTTCCGTTCAGGCACAGAATGACTCGCTGCAATTCAAGAGGTTATATGAAACCTGGATCTTTTCCGCATCACAGCCAAAGGCATACAGGGGATTTTTGTTCGAGGTAAGCGATTCCTCCCTGGTGGTCTCTAATGCCCTGAACAGGAGGGAATACCTGGCAGGCAATGATGCCCTGACTTCATTCAGCTATAGTGACCTGAAGACAGTGCAGTTCCGCCGGAATAACAGCCAGATGCGAGGGGCAATCATTGGCGGGGCGGCAGGACTGGCCGTCGCAATTGCCGGGGTGTCAGCATTGAATGAAAGCGGGGATAATATCCCCCCTATCTATTCAATCCCTTTGATATATTTTCCTTTTACTGCTTTAGGTGCCGGGGCAGGATTTCTTTTGGGGTCCATCAAGGTCGTAATCCCCCTGAACCAACAGTGGGACAGTTTTGAAAAAAACAGGGCCAGGCTGCAAAACTTCGCTTTGGTTGAACAAAAGGTACCCTTAACTTCTGAACACCAAAGCTACATCGGGTTTTCGGTAGGCCCTTCAATGCCCATCGGAGATTTCGGATCACGATTTATCAGCGAAGGTTCTTCTAAAACTGAAGGAGGCTACAATTTCAACATTCCCGACCTGGGATTGATGATCTTTCCACACCTGGGCCTGGCTCTGACGCTGTTCAACAATCAATACTACCTGCCAGGCATAAGCGAAGAAACATTCTGGGGCTGGACGGGGGCGTTGATCGGGCCAGTCATATCCTATCCTGTCCACCGCAAATTTTTGATCGACTTTGTGCCACAAATCGGCAGTTCATCCATTCAGCTTGTCAATCCAGGGGATTTGGAAACGGAGGGCACAGGCTTCACCTATAATCTTGGTCTGATGCTGCGTTACAACCTGGACCAGCGATGGAATCTATCGTCAAGGGTGGGGTATATCGGCTCAAATCAGAAAATGACTGACTTAAGTAATGAAAGCTTCAGGGCATTCAACCTGGGATTCGGGCTGGCTTACCGCTTCCGCTAAAAGCAAGGACCTGACTGAACATCCTTGGCAAAATAAAAACCTTGGTTAGATCATTCTGGAAAGAATCGCTTCCATCCCCTACCAATAAAAATTCGACTCACTTCATTTGATTTAATATTTTATTTCCATAAATTGCAATCTGGTATTGCGTTGCTCATCTTTCATGAAGGAAATGAAAACAAAAACCTGGTTGTTGCTCCTGTTTGGGTTTGCCTGTACACAAGCCATTGCCCAAACCGACACCCTGACCTGGGTTTACGAATTTGAATCGCCGGCACTGAATCCCTGGGGCATCGAATACTTTGAAGGGAACCTCTGGATCACCGACCAGGCTTCGGGCAAGATCTTTAAAACCAGCCCTGAAGGCGTTTTGCTCGATGAAATCACTGTGGATGGCGCTTCCCTTACGGGCATCACTTTCGCCGGAGATGAGCTCTGGGTGGTCAATACCAATAAATGGACGGGTTCCCCTTCCGGGGAAAGCCCGAAAGAGGCAGGCTTCTCCCTCTACCACATTGATCCCTCCGGTGGCGAAGTGCTCGACTCCATCTTCCTGGCCCTCCCCTATCTGCAGAGCGGTGGATTATGGGGCCTCTGCCATTACCAGGATCATTTTTATGCGTCCTACCACGGGGGCTACGGCCCCTGCCTGCTGAAAATCGACCCGCTGACAGGCAGCTGGGAAGAACTGTGCTGCACCCACTTTATGGGCATGACCACCCGTGATGACGCCATCTGGGGCATTTGGAGCGCCGGGCTGGAAGGCGGTGATTGGATCGCCTCCTCCACCGATGGCGAAAACCAGTCGATGGAATACCGCCTCGAATTCAACGCCACAGGACTTGCCTTCGACGGCGAAAGCCTCTGGGCGGTCGACCCCCTGGAAAAAAAGATCAGGCAGCTCGAAAGCCCTGACAATGGCCCCTATCACCCCTTCCCTGAAGACCATGCCGCCTGGCACACCATGGGCAACAATATGTTCTCGGGCGAGATCTGGAGCTTCCGCTATGCCGCCTCGGGCGATACCCTGATCGATGAGGGGACCTGGACCAAAATCGTGGAGATGGGCGACACCCTCATCAGCGACCCGGGGAATGCCTTTTTTGCCGCCATCCGTGAAAACGACCGCAAACAGGTCTTTGCCCTGATCCCCGGCTTCCCTGAAGTCATGCTTTACGATTTTAGCCTTGAGGTGAATGATACCATCTGGTATGAGCTGGGCGGGGGCCTGTGCTACGACCAGATGGGATTCTGGGAAACCACGCATTACAAGGTGGTGCTTGCCATTGATTCAGTCATGCTGGAGACGGGTGAATACCGCAAAAGCTGGACCCTGGGCAGCGAGAACGCAGGCATCACCAACTGGGTGGAAGGCATCGGCAGCATCGACTGGTATGGCCTGTTCAATCCCCTGGTCTCCGATTTCTCGCTCTGCGGCGACAGCTACCAGTTTGTCTGCTTCAAGCAGGACGACACCCCGCTCTTTCTCGACAACCCCTATTGCGAAACCTGCTTCTGCGACCCCGCCTCGTCCATCCCCGGGGCCGGGGATGAAGGCCGTATGCTTGAAGTCTATCCAAACCCTTCCCGGGGCGAGATCAGCCTGCGCCTCAGCAGAACCCTTCCGGGGCCCTGCTATATTGAGCTTTACGATATGGCGGGACAAAGCATCCTAAGCGCCTTCCCCTTCCATGGCGATTGCACCCTCAGCCTGGGCCAGCACCCCCCGGGCCTGTACCTCATCCGCCTGCTGGATAAAAATGGCCGGACCCTGCAAATCCGGAAAATCGTCCTGCAATGACAGCCCAAGCCCGAAACCTTTTGATCTGCGATTAAAGATTAACGATTTTTGATTTGCGATTTTCCCAAACTCCTAACCCCTAATCCCTAACCCCTGACAGGCTATTGATATCAAAACATTTCCGATCTTTGCCTTATGGAACCCCAGATCATCACCGCCGTGGCCTTAGGGATAGGACTTGCCGCCAGCAGCGGCTTCAGGGTATTTGTGCCCCTGCTGGCCGCCAGTATTGCAGCCCGTATGGGTTTGTTCCCCTTGCAGGAAGGCTTTCTGTGGCTGGCCGAATGGCCCACCCTCATCCTCTTTGGCGTGGCCACCCTGACCGAGATCCTGGCCTA